>CALFIA010000129.1 GCA_937876275.1 uncultured Actinomycetes bacterium
TGTAGGAGACATCGGCGCCGACGCTCTCAGCGCCACGACCTGCAATGCGCGCAGCAAGCTCACCCGAGGACTCGGGGCGGGTGCTGCCGCCGATCACCAGGATGTTCGCGGTCGTCATGTCAGTCCTCTCGTGAAACTCTCACTCGCCACGATGCTACTTCTCGTGTCAACGCTGTTGACTTCTGGGAGCAACTCACCCAGCGACGGCGGATCCGCGAAGAGTGACCGCGGGGTACTCGCCGAATCTGTGCACGTACGCGGTACTGAAACGCCCCACATGCGCGAATCCTGATTCGTGCGCGATCGAGGCAACGGTGCAGCCGTGCGGATCCGCAACGCGCAGGCGACGGCGGGCACTTTGAAGTCGAATCTCTCGCAGCAATTGCGTCGGAGTCACGCCAAGATGCGCATGGGTCACACTCTGCAACTGGCGCACGCTGAGACCCAGCTGACGGGCCATGGCCGCGGTGGTGATCTCGATGCCGTGATTGAGCTCAAGCCACTGCCGGAGTTCTTCAACTCGCCCCGGTGTCATGGTCGCCGCCTCGGCAGCATCGCTATGCCAGGCGAGCACCAACGCCGTGAGCAGATGATCCTCGATCGCACCCTTGAATGCAGTCACGACATCGTCAGGAGTGTCGTCGGTAATGGACGCGGTTGCCGACCACGCACGCGTGCACGCATGAGTGAGCAGACCGGTGGGATCTCCAGGAATCCGCCCGGAGGTCTCACCACCAAGCACGATGCGCTGGTGATCCGCGAGCTTCTCGCGGTCGGCGGCTACGACGAGCGCTCCGGCCCACGGATCCGGATGCATCAGCGTGCGACCGTCCTTGGAGAGCAGGAAACCGGAGTCATGCACGACGTCGGCGTGCTTGGCACCCATCGTGACGCGCATGGGACCAAGGGGCACGGTGGCCACGACGCGAGAACCGGTAGGCGGCGCCTCCACGATGACATCGCCGCCATAGCGCACGAAGACAAGGCGAGTTGTTGTAAGTGGGACGACGCCAACAGTGCCGTTCAGAGGCGCACCGGTTGGAGTGACCTCATGCGGGGTCACCGACGCCACTTCATCACGGAGCACCTTGGCGCTTGAGCTATGCACCAAGTTCGCGGCACGGTGAGTTGGCAACCCGCCGCTTACGCCGCCCATGGCATCGCTCCGTTTCCCGGCCCGAGGGCCGAAAGCCTGAGCGTCAGTCTAGGTGCTCCGTGACGACCTTCGTGGTGCTTTAGCGGGGCAGGCGAACGCCCTTGGCCTCGAGTCGCGGCAGGACTTCCTGGGCAAAGTAGGGCAGCTCATCCGCGTAGTTCAAGAATGCAAGGGTCATGCCTCCGAAGCCTGCCTTGGCGAATCGCTCAATCTCGTCGGCAACCTGATCCGGTGTACCGATAACCGGGCACGTGCCGTGACCGGCAGCGAAACGAGGACGGAACATCGCCAGCATCTCGGCCGAGAATGACTGCGCATGAAGGCCCTGCAGGCGCATCAGGTTGTCGACGGCATCCCAGTCGGCGTTCTCATTTGCGTAGTCGTTCAGGAAGTCCTGAGCTTCCTTCTCCGTCGGGCGCACGACGCAGTGGCCAAGCGTAAGAACACCCGCGTCGCGGTGGAACTCGTCCTTGGCCTGTGCTGTCACGGTCTTGACCACCTCCGCTCCGTCATCAGGTCCGCCGACAATCGTGAACACGAAGTTAGCGTTCTTGGCTGCGAACTCGCGTCCCTGCTTTGACGATCCGGCATTGAGCACCGGGAGCATGCCGTCATATGGCTTGGGCAGTCCCTCGACGTGCTGGAGCTTGAAGAACTTCCCGTCCCAGTCGAACTTGCCCTGAGTCGTCCAGATCTTCTTGACGATGTCGAGCCATTCCTGCGCAAGCGCGTAACGATCATCGTGATCCTGCGGCAGATCCATGCCGAAGGTCTCGTACTCAGGCTGGTTCCAACCGGCAACGACGTTGATACCGGCACGACCGTGGGCGATCTGGTCGACGGTGGCCATCTGCTTGGCAACGACGATGGGATGGTTGAAAGCGGTGTGAATGGTCGCGAAGACGAAAATGCGCTTGGTCTCGGCGAGAAGGCCGGCTGCCCACACCGTGGGATCAAGTACGCCCTCGTGGAAGTTGGTCTCTCCGCCGTATCCGATCCAGCGGGCAATGGGCAGCAGGAAGTCGATGCCAACCTCATCGGCAATCTTCGCCATGCGCAGGTTGTCATCCCAGCTGCCGCTCCAGCGATCGGGTGACTTGGTGACGGCCAGACCCGACGAGCAGTTGGACGAGAACAGGCCGAGCTTGAAATCCTTGCCGTCGAGAATTGCCTTGGACACGGAGCCTCCAGGTTTATTCGCGCCCGGCACCGTGCCGGTCAGTGCGTCGAGCATCGCAGCGACGGTGAGTGGCGTCTATCCATGCAGCGCACTCGACTATCCAATTTGCGCGCCTTGACCGGTCAGCCGATCGCTACTGTTCTGTCATGGCAGGCGTGAGCGGGGAAACCAGTGATCTGAGCGCCCGGGCCTCGAGGCCGCAGTCGCTGATCATCACCATCTACGGGGCCTATAGCCGCCCGTTGGGCGGCTGGTTTGCCGTAAGCAGCCTGCTCGCCATGCTCGAGGTCCTCGAGATCGACGAATCCTCAGTACGCGGAACGCTTTCCCGACTCAAGCGTCGCGGCATCCTTGTCGCAGACAAGCAGGGCACCAGCGCTGGCTACGCCCTCGGTTCCTCCGCTCGGCGCACTTTCGAGCTCGGTGATGCGCGGGTGCTCGAGCGCCGGACGCCGCCGCCGAATCGCGGCTGGGTTCTCGCAGCCTTCTCCATCCCTGAGACGTCCCGCGATCTGCGCTATCGACTTCGCTCCCGGCTCTCGCGCGTCGGGTTTACCCATGTCAGCGGAGGCCTATGG
>CALFIA010000130.1 GCA_937876275.1 uncultured Actinomycetes bacterium
GTGCTCTTCCGATCTCTTTAGCCCTTCGAGGATGATGGATGCAGCTTTTTGCTTTCCGACGTAGCCGACGATTCCGCACATACTCAAACCCTATTCGCTGCCCGCCCTAAGCCCGTCTGCGCCACAAACCAGGGAGAATGTGCCGGTGCTCACGATTCGCGTTTCCGCGCCGGCCGCCCTGTCGGCCCGGGTGAGGGAGATTCTCGAAGCCGAGCCGACGGTCAGCAGCCTCACCGTGCTCACCGGAGCGAGCATCAAGCCCGCGGGCGATGTCTATGAGGCCGATATCCCTCGCGAGAGCGCGAATGAGCTCATCGAGGAACTCACCGCGAGCGGGGTGCAGCACGAAGGCACGATCCAGGTCACCCCCGTACCCACCTGGGTCTCCGAGACCGGGCTCAAGGCCGAGCAGGTTGCACCGGGCGCGAGTGCTGACGCCGTGGTCTGGGCCGATGTCATCCAGAAGTCATATGACGAGACCGGCCTGACCTGGACGTACCTGAGCTTCATGATCATGGCGACCTTGCTCGCCGCCATTGCGATCCTGACCGACTCCATCATCTTGGTCATCGGCGCGATGGTGCTCGGCCCGGAGTTCGTCGCCATCGCTGCGCTTGGTCTCGCGCTGGTGCGCAAGCGACCGTCGTTGTTCAAGCGTTCGCTTCGCACCCTTGCCGTCGGTTTCGCTGTCTCGATCAGCGTCGTCACCATCGTGACGTTGATCGGGAGACTCGTCGGCTTCATCGAGATGAGCGATCTGATGCGCCCGAGGCCGGGCACTGACTTTATCTATACCCCGAACTGGTGGTCGCTCATCGTGGCGCTCATTGCCGGCGCCGCGGGTGTGCTTGCTCTCACGTCGTCGCGATCAGGAGGACTGATCGGCGTCTTCATCTCGGTCACCACGATTCCGGCTTCAGGAAACATCGCTGTCGCACTGGTCTTCCTGCAATGGCATGAGGTCTTCGGCAGCGCAGCGCAGCTGGTGATCAACGTGATCGGCATGGCTGCCGCAGGCTGGGCAACATTGCTGTTGCAGCAGAAGGTGTTGTCGCGGGATACTGAAGCGCGAGCTGAGCGAGTACGACGGCGGCAAGCTCGTCGGTAAGGCGCTGTGCCTGCTCGAGGCTTGCTGCCTCGACCATCACGCGAATAACCGGCTCGGTGCCTGACTGACGAAGCAGCACGCGGCCGGCCTCCCCGAGTTCGGCCTCCGCTTCTGCGATGGCAGCAGCAACGATCGGGTCGGTCTCGGCGCGTGACTTGTCGACACCCTTCACGTTGACCAGAACCTGCGGCAGCTTCTCGACGCGAGCAGCGAGATCAGCGAGCGAGGTTCCGGTCTGAGCCACGCGAGCGAGCAAGTGCAATGCCGTGAGCAGGCCGTCACCGGTGGTGGCGTATTCGCTCATCACGACGTGACCGCTCTGCTCGCCGCCGAGCACGTAGCCGTTGGCCTTCATTTCCTCGAGCACGTAGCGATCGCCGACGCCGGTTTCGACGACGGTGATCTCCGCCTTGCGCATCGCGATCTTGAAGCCGAGGTTTGCCATCACCGTGGCGACGACAGTGTTGTTCGCGAGCTTGCCCGCGTCACGCATGCCCTCAGCGAGGATCGCAAGGATGTGATCGCCATCGACCACGTTGCCGTTGCCATCGACCGCGAGGCAGCGATCAGCGTCTCCGTCATGCGCGATACCGGCGTCAGCGCCGTGCTCCTTGACTGCGGCAATGAGGTCGTCGAGATGCGTGCTGCCGCAGTTCTCGTTGATGTTGTTGCCATCAGGTGCGTGATGAATCGCGATCACCGTGGCACCGGCGCTCGCGTAGAGCTCGGGGGCAATAAACGACGACGCACCATTGGCGCAGTCGACGACGATGGTCAGGCCATCGAGATTGTGCGGCAGGGTCGAGAGCAGGAACTTCTCGTACATCTGCGCGGCGTACTCATCGGAGCGAACACGACCGACTGCGGCGCCCACTGGGCGCTCCCATGGCTCGCCTATGCGCGCTTCGATCGCATCTTCAATGGCGTCATCGAGCTTGTGGCCACCGCGGGTAAAGAACTTGATGCCATTGTCGGGCATGGCATTGTGCGAGGCCGACAGCATGACGCCGAGATCGGCGCCGAGTGCATCGGTCAAATAGGCAACAGCGGGGGTGGGCACGACGCCCAAAAGGATTACGTCAACGCCGGCACTTGCCAGGCCTGCGACTACTGCCGCTTCAAGGAATTCACCACTTGCACGTCCGTCGCGTGCGACGACTGCCTTGGGTCGATGCCCGTCGAATGCGCCCACGTCCGCGAGGACGTGGGCAGCAGCGACGGACAGATCGAGTGCGAGCTCTGCGGTGAGCTCGCGATTCGCGAGCCCCCGCACTCCATCGGTACCGAATAGTCGGCCCAACGGATTAGCGCTTGCTGTACTGCGAAGCCTTACGGGCCTTCTTGAGACCGTACTTCTTACGCTCCTTGGCGCGCGGATCACGCGTCAGGAAGCCGGCCTTCTTCAGGCTCGGGCGGTTGCCCTCGGTGTCAATGCCGTTGAGCGAGCGTGCAACGCCAAGGCGAAGTGCGCCGGCCTGGCCGGACACGCCGCCACCGCTCATGCGTGCGATGACATCGAACTTGCCCTCTGCGCCGAGGGTCACGAACGGCTCGTTGACGAGCTGCTGGTGAACCTTGTTCGGGAAGTAGGTCTCGAGGTCGCGGCCGTTGATGGTCCACTTGCCGGTGCCGGGCACCAGGCGAACGCGGGCGATGGCCTGCTTGCGACGACCGGTGGCTGCGCCCGGTGCGACGACAACGTCGCGCTGAACGACGGCACGTGCTGCCGGGGTCTCGCTGGTGTACTCCGAGGGGATGTCCTCGTCGATGTCGATATCAATCTCGATTGCTGCGTCAGTCATGACAAATCCTTATTCTGAAAGTCGAGGGCGCTTACTGCGCAACCTGGGTGATGGTGAACGGCTTGGGCTGCTGCGCCTCGTGGGGATGCTCAGTGCCTGCGTAGACCTTCAGCTTCTTGATCTGCTGACGACCCAGCTTGTTGTGCGGGAGCATGCCCTTGACGGCCTTCTCCACCGCACGACGCGGGTTGTTCTCCATGAGGTCGGAGTACGGGGTGGCGGTGAGGCCGCCCGGACGACCGGAGTGACGGTAGTCGAACTTCTGCTTGAGCTTGGAGCCCGAGAGAGCGACCTTGTCGGCGTTGATGATGATCACGAAGTCACCCATGTCCATATGCGGAGCGAAGGTGGGCTTGTGCTTGCCGCGCAGCAGTGCTGCAGCTTGTGTTGCGAGACGACCGAGGACTACGTCGCTCGCGTCGATGACATGCCAGACGGGGTTAGCGTCGCCCGGCTTGGGGCTGTAAGTGCGCACGGCACTTCCTTCCACTCGATGGACCTGGTTTCTGCGCACCTCCGAGGAGGCGCCGTACTCACCGGCATCCCTGCCGATCAGTCTGCTTCGAAAGCAGCCTGCCGAGGATAGCCGTGAGGGGCCGACCAGGCCAAATCCGTGCGGGGTCAGCGGATCTGGCGAATCGGGGCCTGATTGCCCCAGGCTCGATCGGCCGTCAAGACCTCGGCCTCGAGGCGCTCCGCTGTGGCGAGACAGAGGCGATCCCCCAGGGAAAGGCTCGGGTGCGTGCGGCGCATCAGGCCGGCACGGGCGCCGTCTGCGGCAAGGACAGGCTCCACGGTGACCCCGAAGTGGGTGAGGAGGGCCGAGACCATGCTCCAGCCGGACGGCTCTTCGCAGTAGGCGGCAGCGACCTCCGCCCACTGAGCAGCGCTCATGCGGCAGTCGGATTCCCAGGCAGCGGCGACGACTTCGTGCCCTGTCTCTTGTCGGAAATAAGCGATTACTGCTGAGGCGTCGAGGACAAGGCGCCCCATTCGACCAGCTCCTGATCCTCGGCCACTCGCTCAGCCCGTCGCCCTGCGAGGAAGTCGTCAACACTGACCTTCGAGAGCGAGCGGACGTGTTCCAGGGCCTCCTCGACGGTTAGTAACAGGACGCCCCCTGGAGCATCCACGGCGATGACCGCCGTACCGGTGCTCCACCCGTGCGCCGCACGGATCTCTGCGGGGATCACCAGACGGCCTTTGTCGCCGACTGTCAGCGGGAAGGACCGAGGTTCCAGGACGGGTGCACTCATGCGGCAAAAGTACCACTGACTCCGTATTAGTGGGAAGTCACTTTGATAAGTCCCACTACTAATGGCGCTCAGCACCCTCGGTCCATCGACCAGGCAAACACAGAGGCGCCCGCCCGGATCATGTGATCCGAGCGGGCGCCTAGAGAAAATCAGGCAGACCAGATGAGAAACGGGTTGCAGACTCCCGAGGCTAGGCGGCGGACCAGAGTCCGCTCACCTGGCTGTAGGAGAGAGTCCGGGTGCAGACCGCGCCACCAAGGCCACCGTTCACCCACTGAGCCCAGCTCACACCCCAACCACCGGATGCCGAACCACCCCAATTGAGCATGATCGGCGCTGCGGTCGCACAGTCGCCTGTCGCGGGCTTGCCGAACTGCTGGAGAACCGGCTGCGGGGCATTGCGGCTCGACGAACCTGAAGGCGCTCCACCACCACCTCCCGTACCACTCACCGAAACCGTGTAGGTGTTGGCTGGGGTCCCAGCTGTCGCTCGCACTGAAATCTGGGTGTCGCCACTTGCAAATGTGATTGTTCGATCCGCCGTCGTATTCGAGTACACGACCGACGAATTGACCAAGATGTCCAGTGCGTAACCAAAAGGCGAGGGTGCTCCGGCGCATCCAATATTGGGATTCGCCGTGTAATCCCGAATGATGACGCTATCGCCGACAGACGCCGTCATGCTTGCCGTATTTCCCGTACGAGTTGAACCGTTGTCGTAAAGCACCAGCGCCGCGCTGCCAGCATTACATCCGACGTACCAGGCGGCCACACTTGAGACGGCCTGCGCCGGAGGCGAGCATACGAGTCCCGCGCCTACAACAACGGAACAGGTAGCAGCAATGGCAATGAGTTTGCGGCGCACGAAAACCTCCATCAGGAAAAATGATTAGGAATATTGTATACGAGGTTGGTGCGTACGCAGATCGAGCCTCGCGGGCATCGAAGGGCTCGTTCGGACGATCCGAATCCCTAATTCGCGGCTAGTCGCCGCTGCCGTCAGGCGATCCTTCGGCCGTTTCCTCACCCAGAGAACGCCGTGCACGCGTGAGGTCCTGCCTCGCCTGCAGCTCGTCGTCAGCCGGATAGCCGACTTCCTCGAGCACGAGGGGGTGCGGGGCCATGGCGGCAACGCCTGGGTTCTTGATACCGCTGGCGAGGATCTCCCCCGGCCAGCTGATGTCACGGCGCCCGTCGCCAACGGGAAGAAGCGCGCCAACGAGGTGGCGAACCATGGAGTGGCAGAAGGCATCGGCCTGGATAGTCATGATCGCGTCGCCTTCAGCGCTGCGATCCCAACGAAGAACCTGAAGTTCGCGAATGTTGGTGGCCATCTCGCGCGGCTTGCAGAAGGGCGTGAAGTCCTGCTCCCCCAGTAGTGGTTGTGCTGCTTCGTTCATGCGATCAAGATCGAGGGCGCGGTACCAGGGCAGCGTGACATCGCGCATGAGCGGAGTCGGGCCAAGTGGGTTGTCGCAGACGCGGTAGCTATAGCGGCGCCAGAGCGCGGAGAACCGAGCGTCGAATCCTTCGGGCGCGATCTCGAGTGAGGTGACGCGGATGTCGTCGGAGATCGCTCGATTGATGCGCGCAGCAGTGACGGGCTCGCGGCCGGTCAGCATGCGCTCGTAGCGCTCAGGGGTTACGTCGAAGTGACTGACTTGTCCGCGGGCGTGAACGCCGGCGTCGGTGCGTCCTGCGCAGGTGAGATCAACCTGACCGAAGGTGAGATGACTGAGCATGCGCTCGAGGTCGCCTTGAACAGTGCGGGCATGTGATTGCTTTGCCCAGCCGGCGAACTCACGGCCGTCGTACTCAATGCCCATGCGCAAACGGATCAGCCCGTCTCCGGAAACTCCGGGGACGGGCTGATCGATGTTCGTGTTCGAGGCCAGGACTATTCCTTGGTCTCTGCTGCCTCGTCGGCAGGAGCCTCGTCAGCAGCAACCTCTTCAACAACGGTCTCCTCGACAACTGCCTCGGGGGCCTCTTCGGCGACTGCGGTCTCTTCCACCACGGGCTCTTCGACGACGGGAGCCGCGGCTGCCGGTGCAACTGCCTTCTCCTTGGCTGCGCGCTTGGTGGCGCCGGTTGCCTCGGCGACAACTGCCTCGGTCATCGGCTCCACCAGCTCGATCACGGCCATGGGCGCGTTGTCACCCTTGCGCGGACCGATCTTGGTGATGCGGGTGTATCCACCGGGACGACCTGCGAAGTTCGGGCCGATCTCGGTGAACAGCGCATGCACCACTGACTTGTCATGAATGACAGTCATGACGCGACGACGAGCATGGAGATCACCGCGCTTGGCGAAGGTGATCAGACGCTCGGCCAGCGGGCGGAGCCGCTTTGCCTTCGCCTCGGTGGTGGTGATGCGGCCATGCTCGAACAGCGCAGTGGCCAAGTTGGCCAGCATGAGCCGCTCGTGCGCCGGGCTTCCGCCGAGGCGGGGACCCTTAGTAGGCGTAGGCATTGGGGTTCTCCTGTCGAACGTTCAGTAGTGCGAAGAATGGATTAGAGCTGCTCGTCCTCGGCGAATGCCAGGTCGTCATCGTCTTCGTCATCGAAGTAGATGGCTGCACCGGGATCGAATCCGGGCGGGCTGTCCTTGAGTGCCAGGCCGAGGCTTGCGAGCTTGACCTTGACCTCGTCGATCGACTTCGCACCGAAGTTACGAATGTCGAGCAGGTCAGCCTCACTGCGGGTGATGAGCTCGCCCACGGTGTGAATGCCCTCGCGCTTGAGGCAGTTGTACGAACGGACAGTCATGTCGAGCTGCTCGATCGGGGTCGACAGCTGCTCGGCCACGAATGCGTCGGTCGGCGACGGGCCGATGTCGATGCCCTCGGCGTCGACGTTCAGCTCGCGAGCCAGGCCGAAGAGCTCGACCAGGGTCTTACCGGCAGACGCAACTGCATCGCGCGGGCGCATCGAGTTCTTGGTCTCGACATCGAGAACAAGCTTGTCGAAGTCGGTGCGCTGCTCAACACGGGTGGCCTCGACCTTGTAGGTGACCTTGAGAACCGGCGAGTAGATGGAGTCGACCGGGATGCGGCCGATCTCCTGGCCCACGGCCTTGTTCAGGTCAGCCGAGACGTAGCCGCGACCGCGCTCGACGACGAGCTCGATCTCGAGCTTGCCCGAGCCGTTGAGAGTGGCGATGTGAAGCTCGGGGTTGTGAACCTCGACGCCGGCCGGGGGCTGGATGTCGGCGGCAACAACGGTGCCCGGGCCGTGCTTGCGCAGGTACATGACGACCGGCTCATCGTGCTCGGAGGAGACGACGAGCTGCTTGATGTTCAAGATCAGCTCGGTGACATCTTCCTTGACACCGGGGATCGTGGTGAACTCGTGAAGCACGCCATCGATGCGGATGCTGGTGACTGCTGCACCCGGGATCGACGACAGCAGCGTGCGACGCAGCGAGTTGCCGAGGGTGTAGCCGAAACCGGGCTCAAGGGGCTCAAGCACGAACCGCGAACGGTTCTCGCTGATGACCTCTTCGGTGAGCAGGGGGCGCTGGCTGATAAGCACAGTTGTCTTTCCTTCCCGCGACGACCGCTATTTGACGTCGCGTATCTGCCGAACGATGGATTACTTGGAGTAGAGCTCGACGATCAGCTGCTCGTTGACCTGCGTATCGATGATCGCGCGGGCCGGCACGGAGTGAACGAGGATGCGCATCTTCGAGGGGATGACCTCGAGCCATGCGGGAACCGGCTTCTCGCCGATCTCTGCGTGGGCAATGACGAACGGAGTCATCTCGCGCGAACCGACCTTCACCTCAACGATGTCGTTGGGAGAAACGCGGTAGGAGGGGATGTTCACCTTCTTGCCATTGACCAGGAAGTGACCGTGCGTGACCAGCTGGCGTGCCATGTCGCGGGACTTGGCGAAGCCTGCGCGGTACACGACGTTGTCGAGACGCGACTCAAGGATCTGCAGCAGGTTCTCACCGGTCTTGCCGGCCTGGCGCTGCGCTTCCTTGTAGTAGTTCGAGAACTGCTTCTCGAGCACGCCGTACATGCGCGTGGCCTTCTGCTTCTCACGAAGCTGCAGCAGGTACTCGCTGTCCTTCGAACGACCGCGGCCGTGCTGGCCCGGGGGGTAGGGACGCTTCTCGAAGGGGCACTTCGGCGATTCGCACTTGGCGCCCTTGAGGAACAACTTCATCTTCTCGCGACGGCAACGCTTGCAGTCGGCGGCAACGTAACGTGCCATTAGTCAGTTTCTCCTGTACTTCTGCGCGCGATCAGACGCGACGACGCTTGGACGGGCGGGTTCCGTTGTGCGGCACCGGGGTGACGTCGGCGATGGAGCCAACCTCAAGGCCCGTGGCCTGCAGCGAACGGATGGCGGTCTCGCGGCCGGAGCCCGGACCCTTCACGAACACGTCGACCTTGCGCATGCCGTGCTCCATGGCGCGACGAGCAGCAGCCTCAGCTGCGAGCTGCGCGGCGAACGGAGTGGACTTGCGGCTTCCCTTGAAGCCGACCTGCCCGGCACTCGCCCATGAGATGACTGCTCCGGTGGAGTCAGTGATCGAGACGATGGTGTTGTTGAACGTGCTCTTGATGTGAGCGTGGCCGTGGGCCACGTTCTTCTTCTCCTTGCGGCGCACCTTCTTCGCGCCAGCAGCCGTACGGCTCTTGGGAGGCATAAATGATCCGTTCTAGGTTGAGGTGATCGGTCCTTCGGTCGCTAGCGGGTGCCAGCAGGACCGGCGGACTACTACTTGGCCTTCTTCTTTCCGGCCACGGTCTTCTTGGGTCCCTTGCGGGTACGCGCATTGGTATGCGTGCGCTGGCCATGGACCGGGAGGCCACGACGGTGGCGAATACCCTGGTAGCAGCCAATCTCGACCTTGCGACGGATGTCAGCGGCAACCTCACGTCGGAGGTCACCTTCGGTCTTGTAATTGCCCTCAAGGAATTCGCGGAGCTTGATTAGCTCTTCATCCGTGAGGT
>CALFIA010000131.1 GCA_937876275.1 uncultured Actinomycetes bacterium
CCTGCATCAGGCTCAGTGAGCACCATCGTGGCGCCCCAGCCGTTGTCGATCATCAACTGCGCCCAGCGCTTCTGATCGGCATTGCCGAGGCTGTCGACGATGCTCGCGAAGCCGGGACCTGACATGAACATGAAGGCGGCGGGGTTGGCGCCGAGCAGGAGCTCGCTTGCTGCCCAGCGAAGTGACGGCGGTGCGCCGGTTCCACCGAGATGCTCCGGCAGATCAAGGCGCCACCACTCGGAGTCCATCAATGCCTTGAAGCTCTTCTTGAATCCCTCGGGCATCGTGACGGTCTTCGTGGCCGGGTCATAGACCGGCGGATGGCGATCGGCGTCAGCGAACGACTCGGCAAGCGGGCCGGTGGCGAGTCGATCAACCTCGTGCAAGATCTCGCGGGCGGTGTCGACGTCCATCTCGGAATAGGGTCCTGAGCCCATGCGCTCACCGGCGCCGAAGACCTCGAAGAGGTTGAACTCGAGATCGCGGACATTGCTCTTGTAGTGGGACATCGCCATTCCTCAATCGTGGTTACTCGCCAGTAACAACATGATGCCGTCCTTTGGTTGCCATTGCAAGCAATACAGATAAGGAGGGAACTGGCATTGCCCCATGACTTCGGAACAATGTCCCCATGACCGCGTCATGGAGCACCTCGGTGACCCCGGTGGCTCCGCCTCGTGCGGCCAACCCCCGGCTCCGATTCCTCATCTATGCCGCCACCGTCACCGGTATCTGGTCAGGCCTGCTCAGCCTCCTGGTCTTCGGCATCGGCCACCTCGCTCATGTCAGCTTCGTGGTCGAGCAGCCTGATGGATCCATGGCTCCGATCCAGTGGTTCGCAGTCCTGCTCATGCCGCTGGTCATCGCGCTGATCGCCGCTCTGCTGGCCTCACTCGTTCGCGGGCGCTCGCACGCCGGCCGCATCGTGTTCTGGCTAGGCACCCTGCTCGCGATCGCCAGTGCCTATGGTCCGCTGGCGCAGCCCATCGGCTGGTCATCTCGAATTCTTCTCCTGCTCATGCACGCAATTACCTGGGCACTCGTCGTGCCGCAGCTCGCGCGCATCGTCGGCGACTCCGAACCGGGGGCTTCAGTTGACCGCAGTGAGTGAGATTCCGCATCGTTCGCTCGTCGTTGCCGCTGTTGTCGCAATGCGTCCGCGTCAATGGCTGAAGAACGTTCTCGTTTTCGCTGCTCCGCTGGCAGCAGGCTCACTCTTCGAGCCCGATGTACTCGTGCCGTCACTCATCGCCTTCGTTGCGTTCTGCTTGATCTCAAGCTCGACCTACATCATCAATGACCTACGTGACGTCCCTGCCGATCAGCAGCACCCGACCAAGCGTGCACGGCCGATTGCTGCAGGTCAGCTAACTCGCAGCGCGGCAATCATCGAAGCAATCGTGCTCGCACTACTGGCCGTCGCAATCGCCGCTGCTGCGCGCCCCGCGCTCGTAGCTGTTGTCGTCGTGTACTTCATCTTCACGTTGTCGTACTCAATGTTCCTTAAGCACGAGCCCGTCATCGAACTCGCACTTCTTGCCATGGGTTTTCTTCTACGGGCAATCGCAGGCGGTGTGGCCTCAGATCTGCCCATCTCCCAGTGGTTCTTGATCGTCGCGGGCTTCGGCTCGCTTTTCATGGCGGCAGGCAAGCGGGCCAGCGAACTCCAAGCCGCGAATGCTGCCGGGGAAGGCACTGCAGTCACTCAGCGCAAGAGCCTCGCGGGCTACACGCCCGGGTACCTGCGTTTCGTCTGGGGCACCGCGGCGGCCGTCACCATCAGTGCCTACTGCCTCTGGGCATTTGATGTCGCAAGCCAGCCGGCCAGCCTGCCGTGGGCAGAGTGGAGCATCGTGCCGTTCGTGCTGGCGATCTTGCGCTACGCGGTCGTGATCGACAACGGTGGTGGCGAGGCACCCGAGGATGCCGTGCTGCGTGATCGAGTCCTACAGGTACTCGGGCTTTCCTGGATCATCCTCTTCGGCCTCGGTGCGCTGGGAGTCTGAGATGCCGAACAAGTCAACGAAGAAATCTTCGACGCCCGTAAACCCATTGAAGCGCGATGACAACGAACGCTTGCTCACCGGCTGGGGTCGTACCGCGCCGAGCATGGCGCATGTCGTGAGGCCCGGCTCCGTTGACGAGGTCCGCGATCTTGTAGCCAAGGCAGGGGAACGCGGAATTCTCGCTCGTGGCCTCGGGCGTTCGTACGGCGATGCGGCTCAAGCAGGCGGCGGCACGGTTCTCGACATGAGCGCCTTTGACTCAGTGAATCTCGATACCGTTCACGGAACCGTGACTGCTGGTGCGGGTGTCAGCATCGATTCACTTCTCAAGACCTTGGTACCTGCCGGTTACTTCGTTCCGGTTACTGCAGGCACGCGCATGATCACGGTCGGCGGAGCAATCGCGGCTGATGTGCATGGCAAGAACCACCACGTTGAAGGCAGCTTCGGCTCGCACGTGCACGCTCTCGATCTCGTCACCGGTCACGGCCGCGTCGAAGATCTTGCACCCACACGTGAAGCCGAGCACTTTTGGGCGACCGTCGGAGGTATGGGACTCACTGGAGTCGTCACGAAAGCCACCTTCGATCTCATTCCGATCACCAGCTCGCTCATCAGCGTTGATACCGATCGATGCGCCGATCTCGATGCGGTTATGTCGAGCATGGTGGAGAAGGATGATCAGTACCGCTACAGCGTTGCCTGGATCGACTCCGTCTCACCCTCAGGACGCGGAGTCATCACGCGTGGGGATCACGCGCCGTCCGCGCAGCTTGATTCGAAGCAGGCAGAGTCACCACTGGACTATGACCCGAAGATCGTGGCTACCGCACCACCCTTCATTCCCTCGGGTCTGCTCAATAAGTTCACGGTGCGTGCCTTCAATGAGGCCTGGTTCCGCAAGGCGCCGAAGAGCAAGCAGGGCGAGCTTCAGCCGATCGGTGAGTTCTTCCATCCGCTCGACGGAGTGCAGGAATGGAATCGGGTTTATGGCCCCGGCGGGTTCGTTCAATATCAATTCGTCGTGCCTGACTCAGCCGGTTACCTCATCGACTACGCCTTGAAGCGACTCCGCGAGGTCGGTGCACCGAGTTTTCTCACTGTGCTCAAGCGCTTCGGAGCTGCTAACCCCGCGCCGCTCTCCTTCCCGCAGCCGGGCTGGACTCTCGCCGCAGATGTGCCGGCTCGCGTGGAAGGTCTCGGCGCAGTTCTCGATGAGATCGACGGACTCGTCGCTGCAAGTGGCGGGCGCCTGTACTTCGCCAAGGACTCGCGTCAGTCACCGGAAATGGTTGCGCAGACTTACCCGCGACTCGCCGAATGGCAGGGTGTCCGTGATCAGATGGACCCGCGCGGCATCTTCACCTCTGATCTTGCCCGTCGACTCTCGCTCTAACTGCACCATTTGTCTCAGCACAACGCAGCACGACCTAATTAGGGAGATCACATGATGGACGCACTCGGCGAGCCGCAGTCGGTTCTGGTGCTCGGCGGTAGCAGCGAGATCGCCCTTGAGACGGTGAAGGCGCTCCCGCGCAACCGTCTTCGTCGGGTTCTGCTCGCAGGTCGCCCGAATGCCGCACGTCATGCAGCTGTCGAATCCTTGAGTGCCCTGGGTATAGCTGGCGTCGAAGCAGTTGATTTCGACGCAAAGGACACGACTTCGCACGGCGGCGTTATCGACGCAGTTTTCGATGCGGGCGACGTTGATCTCGTGATTCTTGCCTTCGGAGTGCTCGGTGATCAGGATGCGGCCGAAGCCGATCCCGCGCTTGCCGTCGAGGTGGCCACGACCAACTACACCGGTGCTGTCAGCGTGGGTTTGCACGTTGCCCGTCGCCTGCGCAAGCAAGGTCATGGCGCGCTCGTGGTGCTCTCGAGTGTTGCCGCTGATCGTGCTCGCCGCGCCAACTATGTGTACGGCTCCACGAAGGCCGGTCTTGACGCGTTCGCTCAAGGTCTCGGTGACGCCTTGCATGGCTCCGGTGCATCAGTTCTCGTCGTGCGCCCAGGCTTCGTGCGCACGCGCATGACGGCCGGAATGCCCGAAGCACCGATGACCACTAACCCTCAAGACGTTGCCGAGATCATTGTCAAGGCACTGCGTAAGGGCAAGGAAACTGTCTACGCGCCCGGCCCGTTGATGTATGTCATGGGTGTGATGAAGAACCTGCCGCGCCCGGTCTTCCGGAAGATCAGCGAGAAGCAGGGCTAACTGTTACTTGGCTCGCTGCTTTCGGTACGTGTCGAGATCGAAGTAGTCGCGCCAGAGGCAGATCTTTCCGTCTCGTATCTTGAACAGTGCCGCGATCGGAATCTCGATCCAGGTGCCATTCACCAGGAAGCAATCGACGCGCTCATTCATCACGATGTCGCCTTGCTCGATCTGCTCGAGCACGCGCCACTCGATATCCGTGGCCTCCTGGGTTACCCCGGCGCTGAGAACCTTGCGCACGCCCTCGGGGCCATAGACCTTGCCCATCGGCACGTTGTCGTACTCAATGTCATCAGTGACGAGTGAGCACACTCGATCTAGGTCGCGAGCCTCGCACGCTCGCACGAGTGCGGTGACAAGTTCGCCCGGGGTCATCGGTGAACGACTCGCACGGGCAGTTCAAGCAAGCCTCGCAAGCCGTAACTCGGGCCGTAGCGCAGTGACGAGCGATCGACGATCTCAAGCGCCGTGACATTCTCCGCGAGTGCTCGCAGTGCTGACGATGCCTCAATGCGGGCCAGGCCTGCACCCACGCAGACGTGAATGCCATGGCCGAAGGACAGATGCTCCTTCACGTTCTCACGCAGCGGGTCAAAGGTGTCGGCGTTCGGGAACACTGACTCATCGCGATTGGCCGAGCTGTAAGCCAGGAAGACAGTGCTCTCGGCCGGCAGGTGCACGCCGTGGAAGTCGACGTCGCGCGTCACTCTGCGCCATAGGCCCATGACCGGTGCGGCGAGTCGAATTCCCTCCTCGACCACGCCCTTGCGGAAGGCCTCGTCATCGCGCACGCGATCCCAGATTGCGGGATCAGTGGCGCGCATCTCGTCGAGGTAGCAGAGGATCTCGCTCATGGAGCGAATCGTGGTCTCGTTGCCCGCGACGATGAGTTCGCGCACCAGCCAGACGAGCTCCTGATTGGTGAGCGGTGTTTCACCCTCTTCAGCCGTGACCAACTGGCCGAGAAGATCCTCGCGCGGATTCGCCCGACGCTCGTCAAGGATCTCGCAGATGACTGTCTGGAACTCAAGAACATCGTTTTCGACATCGATCCAGCGATCAGCGGTCAGCTTTCCGCCGAGCGAAGCATTAGAGGAGTCAGACCAACGGCGAAGATCATCGCGGTACTTGTCCTCGATACCGAGGATTCGCATGATCGCCCAGACCGGCAGAGGCACTGAGATGTTCTCGACTGCGTCGATTACCTCTCCATCGACGAGGCGTCCTGCGATTTGATTCGCCACCTCGTCGACGAGGGGCTCCATCCAGTTCAGCGATCGCACGGTGAAACTGCGATTGACCAGTTTGCGATAGCGAGTGTGCTCGGGTGCATCGTTGTTTCCGAGCGCCGGTGTGTAGGGATAGCCCTTGGAGCGGATCTCCGCGACGGCCTCGGCAACCTCAGCTGGTGGTTCGGTGCGGCGCGCGTGCGGCATCAAGTTCGAGAAGAGCCCCGGATCCATGAGCGCCTCGCGCACGTACGGCCACGTGGTCACGAAGAAGAGACCGGGCGTATCGGGGATCTCGTAGACAGGTGCCTCGGCACGAAGCATCGAATAGGACGGGAAGGGATTCTGGTAGAACGAATCGTCATGCGGGTTCACGGCGGGGATCGTGGCTGACGTCATGGCGCCACGGTAGGGCAGAAACTGGAGCCTCTCAAGAGAAACTGAGAAGTTCCTACAGCAGTCACGAGGCCCCGTGCGGCTGGCGATCCGCTCATCTCCCACCCGCGGCTCCGAAGGTCTCCGAAGGGAGCAGAATCCCCTTATGCCGTTCAAGCAGAGTGTCGAGAGGCGAGTGGAGCAGGCGCTCGACACATATCCCGGTGAAGTCGTACGCCGGTTCTTCGAACTGCAGATCACCGACAGATCGCTGGGCCTAGCTGCTCAGGGGTTTATTGCACTTCTCCCGCTGCTGATCGTTCTCATCTCTGTCATTCTCAAGTCGAATGGCGAGGTCGTCGGTGCATTCATCATCGACCGTTTCTCGCTTGCGGGGGTCAGCGAAGAAGCTGTGAAGGCCCTCTTTGCGACGTCAACACCAGTGGCAGCAGTGTCGTGGCTGGCGATAGTCCTGACGGTGTTCTCGGCATTTTCCCTTGCTCGACGTCTCTCCGCAGTCTTCGCATCGATCTTCGATGCGCCGAAACTTCCGGGTCGTCATTTTTGGCGAGCCCTGCTCTGGATTCTTGTGCAGGTCATCATGATCGGAGGTGCCGCCGAACTTCGTGAGATTTGGCGGCACGAAGGTACGGCAGTAACAGTGGTGTCTGGTGCTGTAT
>CALFIA010000132.1 GCA_937876275.1 uncultured Actinomycetes bacterium
CGATTCTCGTCTGGCCGCCCTGGTTCCTGCGAACTTGGCCAAGTCGACATCCTTATAGCGGTGGTTTCTGCACGGCAGGGAGTACCCGGTGAAATCGCCGGATTGTGGCTCGAAGCGGCTGATCGAGGAATTCCGGCAATCATCGCCGTGACACACATTGACGATCCGTCAATTGACCTGGAAGAAGCCACTGCCATGTGCTCGCGCGTGCTCGCTGACGGCGGAGAGGTCTTCTTGCCCTGGTTGCCGATTCTCGCTGACGACGAGTCAGTGTGCGGATTCATAGATTTGCTGAGCGAGGAGATCGTGGATTGGAGCGATGGAGGCCCGGTTTTACGCGCGAGTGAGACGCGCCACCAAGAGCTCATTGAGGATATGCGCGCCGAATTATGCGAGTCGATCATGCTGGCCGTCGACGATGACCAGCTCTTTGCTCAATACCTAGCGGGTTCGCCCATCGACGGTGAGGAGATCGAGTCACAGATGCTCGAGCAGATCTCTCGAGGGTTGCGACATCCCGTGTTCGGAACGGGTCTACGTCCTCACCTTCTCGGAGTAGGCCTGATTCTTGATGTTCTCGCCGCACTCAGCGAGATTCGTCGCGTCTAGTCCCAGGCAGCAGAGAGAAGATCTCGCGACTCCCCGAGCAACTGCGGCATCGTCTTAGTGCCACCAATCACGGGAAGGAAATTCGTGTCGCCACCCCACCGAGGAACGACATGCTGATGAAGGTGTGCCGCGATACCCGCGCCTGCCAGCGAACCCTGATTCATGCCGATATTGAAGCCGTGAGCTCCTGACACCTCACGCAAGACCTCCATGCTGCGCTTGGTAAACGAGGCTAGTTCTTCAGTCTCATCTGCGGTCAGATCCGTGTAGTCCGCTACGTGTCGATAGGTGCAGATCAGCATGTGGCCGGAGTTGTACGGGTACAGGTTCATCACCGCGAAAACCCAGGTCCCTCGAGCCACGATGAGTGAATCCGAGTCAGGAAGCGAGGGCGCAGCACAGAAAGGGCACTCGTCGCCCGCGTCACCGTGTGATGGACGACCTTCACCCTTGAGATAGGTCATCCGGTGAGGGGTCCACAAGCGATCCCAGGCGTCGCTCATCTCAGACCTGAATACGCGTCGCCACAGCGGCAACGATCTCCGAAATGGCGTCGTCGATCGGCACGCCGTTCTTCTGGGTGCCATCGCGGTACCGGAATGACACTGCACCTGCCTGGGCATCCTCATCGCCGGCAATAAGCATGTACGGAACCTTCGACTTTTGGGCGCTGCGAATCTTCTTTTGCATTCGGTCGTCACTGGCGTCGACCTCAACGCGTATACCAGCACTGCGAAGCTTCGCCGCAATGTCGTACATGTAGTCGTTGTGCGCCTCGGTGATGGGAATTCCCACGACCTGCACCGGAGCCAGCCAGGGAGGGAAGGCACCTGCGTAATGCTCGAGAAGCACGGCGAAGAAGCGCTCGATCGACCCGAAAAGGGCCCTGTGAATCATGACGGGTCTTTGACGTGTTCCGTCCGCTGCTTGGTACTGAAGATCGAAGAGTTCAGGGAGATTGAAGTCAACCTGGATTGTGGACATCTGCCAGGTGCGTCCGATGGCATCCTTGGCCTGTACCGAGATCTTCGGCCCGTAGAACGCTGCACCCCCCTCATCAAGGACGAGATCAAGACCCTGCTTCTCAGCCGCCACTCGCAGCGTTTCGGTCGCTTCAGCCCAGATCTCATCACTTCCGACTGACTTCTCTGGATCGCGAGTGGAAAGCTCTAGATAGAAGTCGTTCAGGCCGTAGTCACGAAGCAGATCGAGAACGAACGTGAGAAGGCCATCGAGCTCGGAGGGCATCTGCTCCTTGGTGCAGTAGATATGGGCGTCGTCCTGAGTAAAACCGCGAGCGCGGGTCAGGCCCTGGACAACACCCGACTTCTCGTAGCGATACACCGTGCCGAATTCGAAGAGTCGCAGAGGAAGTTCGCGGTAGGAGCGCCCGCGCGCGTCAAAGATCAAATTGTGCATCGGGCAGTTCATCGGCTTGAGGTAATAGTCGGCGCCCTGCTTGCGCACATTTCCTGCAGCGTCGTACTCAGTATCGAGCTGCATCGGTGGGTACATGCCTTCTGCGTACCAGTTCAGATGCTGCGACTTCTCAAACAGCGCACCCTTGGTGATGTGGGGCGTATTCACGAATTCATAGCCTGCCTCGTCGTGGCGCTTGCGTGAGTAGTCCTCCATCACGCGACGGATGACACCACCCTTGGGGTGGAACACGGCGAGACCGGACCCAATCTCATCGGGGAACGAGAAGAGATCGAGTTCTGCACCGAGACGACGATGATCTCGGCGTTCCGCCTCCTCAAGGAAGGTCAGATAGGCCTTGAGATCTTCCTTCGACGGCCAGGCCGTGCCATACACCCGCTGCAACTGCTCGTTCTTCTGATCACCCAGCCAGTAGGCGGCAGCCGTACGCATGAGCTTGATCGCATTCTGCGGGATGTAACGAGTATCTGGCACGTGAGGTCCGCGGCAGAGGTCTCCCCAGCAACGCTCTCCTGTCTTCGCGTCGACGTTGTCATAGATGGTCAGTTCAGCGCCGCCGACCTCCATGACATCGGCACCGCCTTCACTCCCGATCAGGCGGAGTTTGAAGGGCTCGTGCGCCAACTCTGCGACCGCTTCGGATTCATCAACGACGCGCCGCGAGAAGCGCTGTCCGGCCTTGATGATCGCCACCATCCGCTTCTCGAGTACTTCGAGATCATCCGGCGTAAAGGGGGTATCAACCGAAAAGTCGTAATAGAAGCCATCCTTGATCGGAGGGCCGATGCCGAGCTTGGCCTCAGGAAAGGTGTCCTGGACGGCCTGCGCCAGGACGTGAGCGGTCGAATGACGCAGGACAGCGAGGCCCTCCGGCGTATCGACGCTCACCGGCTCGACGACATCTGCCTCTGACACGAGGGTAGATAGATCCTTGAGCTCACCATTGATACGGGCCACGACGACGGACTTGTCGCCACCTACCCGATCGAAAGCGGTTGTGGCCACATCTCTCCATTCATCTGGACACCGCAGTTACCCCTGCATGTATCTCGGTGGTCGATACTGGATTCGAACCAGTGACCCCTCGCGTGTGAAGCGAGTGCTCTAACCACTGAGCCAATCGACCGAAGCGGCATGACTCTACCCCAGGGCATTTGCGCATCACTCCGCCGCATCCCCGGGATTCGACTACCGTCAGGGCCACACCACCTCAGGAGACTCATGATTCGGCACGCTCGCCCCCTCGGCGCCACCTTGTTTGCACTTGCGATTTCAATGACGGTGCTGGCCGTCCCCGCTCACGCTGTTCCGAGCACCTCGATCAGTTTTACAGCATCAACGACGGCCAAGATTGGCGAGTACAACCTGCTCACCGTGTCGATCACGTCCAGCGATGGGGTTACCCAGCCTGAAGGAGGAGTCGTCTTTCGCAACGCAGCCGGCGACATTGTCGGATCTGCTGCGACCGGGCGGGGCAGTTCGATCGCGAATTCCATCGCAACGCTGCCTTGGTGGCCAACCCAGAACACCACCTACACCTTCACTGCGCAGTACAACGTCGCCCCAGGAGTTTCCTTGACCGGGTCCACAACCGCGGAGCCGATCTCGATTCTGGCTACACCCTCCGGTCAGAACGTGTCGATGAGCGCCCCGCAGATGTATCTGGGCGTCCCCGCCACCATGACAGCAACGGTTTATCCCGCCACGCTGCAGGGCTCAGTCGGGTTCACCGGCAATGGCTGGGGGCTCGGGCCGTCGGTACCCATCACCCACGGGAGTGCCAGCTTCTCCTTCACCCCGGGCTCACTGGGATGGCAGCAGTTCGGAGTCTCCTTCACCTCCACGAATGTCGCCGGCGCTCAGGGGCAGGTCGCCCAATGGGTCAACGTGCTGCCCGCCTCGGCATTACCCGCACTCACACGCGTCGCACCCACCCAGGCTACGGCTCTCTCGACGAAAGCCGTCAACATAAAGAAGCCAACCAGGAAGCCCACGCGAGCTTCCCGGTCTTGATCGGGTCGGACTTACTTCCGCCCCACCGCGAGTCTGGACCCTCGTTCTAGGTCGCTGGGGCTAGTTTAGAAGGAACTACGACCACGAGGAGTTCCTCATGCGTGACACCGGCCGCCTCCGCGGCATCATCGTCAAGGCCGTCACGGCCTCGGCACTCGTACTCGGAGTGGTCGGCATTGCCGCCGTCCCCGCGCATGCCGCGACCATGTCCCTCAGCGGCCCGACTTCGGGCGTCCCTGGCTCGGTTGCGACTTACACACTGACCAATGGCACCGTCGGCAACATCATCTTGCAGGACACCAACGGCGGGCAGTACGGCGGAAGCCAGGATTGGGCCTTTGGCACGCCTTCCGTTGCCTTCAGCTTCAGTCTCCCCAGCACGTCAGTGTCGCTATACGCCAGAAACACCGACACCGGTGACATCTCGAACACGATCAACGTGTCGATCGGCTCCACTGTTGCCACCTCGACCTACATCTCGGCTCCCAACGTCGCCACCGTCGGTGTTGCGACAAAGGTCACCGTGAATGTCGTCGCACAAGGACAGACCACGTACTCGCCCACGGGAACGGTCACCGTCTACGACGGCTCGGGCAACGTTGTCACCACTATGGGCCTGACTCGAGATGGCAACTCCAAGTCTTACGCGTACTGGTGGTGGACACCCCCGACTCAAGGCACATACGCCTTCACGGCCAAGTACAACGGCGACGCCACCGCCACCTCCTCAGTGTCGGCGACCGATCAGATCAACGCCTCGACAAGTGGCAACACGATTTCGCTAGCTGCGCCCTCTCAGATGACTGTCGGAGTTCCGGTGCTGCTGGTCGCCACCCTGGTGCCCAGCACAATTCAAGGATCAGTCGGCTTCACCTTTAATGGCGCTCCGATTAGCGCCTCCATTCAGATCAAGAACGGCACCGCGAGCATGCAGTGGACACCCACCGTGGCAGGTGCCGGAGTCCTTGGAGCCAGCTACACCACAAACGGCGGCGCCAGTGGATCCACCACCGACAAGGTCACCGTCATTGCAGGACCGACTCAGCAAGACGTGATTACGTTGACCCAGCCTGGTTGGGGCACCTGGGCACCCAATGGGCAGTACAACCTCCCGAACGGCACCAGCACGACGATGACCGCTACAACACTGTCCGGCTCACCGGTCGTACTCACGGAGACCGGCCCGTGTTCCGTGGCCAACCGCCTGACCATCGTCGTCAATGTGGGTTCCGGTCAGTGCAACATCCAGGCCAGTTCACCAGGTGGTAAGGGATACGCGCCCGTTACCTATGGCTACACGGTCAATGCGATCCCGGGTACGCAGACTGCAATCCTGTCCGCACCCAATTCAGGAAATCTGACGAAGGGCCGCACATACGTGATCGAGGCCCCGGGTCAGGTGGATACCAATGCCGGCCAGAACATCAGCTGGACGATCACCAAGGGAAAGAATTCCGTGTGCAAGCTCAGCTACCCGTCTGACGCTTCTGTGAAGCTCAAGATGGTTGCGAAGGGCACCTGCAACATCAAGGGCACGGCTCCTGGTGTTCCTGGCCAGTGGAACCCCTACACGGTGACACGCAGCTACAAGGTGAAGTAGCACAATTTCGAAGGGCCCCTGCACCTGCAGGGGCCCTTCGCATGTCAAGGATCTATATCGGCGGCGCTAGCGGCAAGGAAAGCATCACGTATCGTCGTCGTGGCAGAGCCAATGCCGAGAACGCGATCATCCACGCGCGTCACTGGGTGCACATCGCGAGTCGATGAGGTCAAGAAGATTTCTTGTGCAGACTGGAGGATGTCGAGCGGCAGTTCCCTCTCCAACGCCGGAGTCCATTCGAGCACCAGTTCGCGAGTAATGCCGGCTAGGCATCCGCTCGTCAGAGGCGGTGTCATCGTTACGCCGTCGACGACTACGAACACGTTCGAACCGGTGCCCTCGCAAAGGTTCCCCTGAGTGTTCGCAAAGATCGCCTCAGAAGCCCCTCGTTCACGGGCATACGACATCGCCACGATGTTTTCTGCGTAGGAAATTGTCTTGGCACCTGTGATGGCTGAGCGTTCATTCCTGCTCCACGGAACGGTCACGACCTCAGCCGATTGCGGCCATTGGGTCGAGCTCATGACCGCGACGATGAGTGTGGAACCTCGGTGACCTCGGTCAATGCCGAGTGGCCCGAGACCACCAGTCACCGTGATGCGAAGGCGAACCTGGCCCCTCAGGGTCGCGGCATTGGCCATCAACACTTCGTCGACCGCCATCCGAATGACGTCGTTGCTGGGCAGGCTCAAGCCGAGCACGGCCGCTGATCTCTCGAGCCGTCGCAGATGACGCGACAGGGCAAATGCCTGGCCGTTGTCCACCTTGAGTGTTTCGAATACTCCGTCGCCCACAGTGATGCCGTGATCAAGGGCACTGACCAGGGCCTCCTCAGGGGTAACCAGACTGCCGAGATCTCCTTCGCCGATCCAGATCATGACCCCTCCGTGCTTGCCAATTCGATGAGCCGGCTTGCCTTGAGCACTGTCTCCTGCCACTCGGCTTCCGCATCTGATTCCCAAGTGATGCCTGCACCAGTTCCGAAATTGAGCAGGTCCCCCTCGCGCCAGAACGTGCGAATGGTGACTGCCAATTCTGCCTCCGAGCCTTGGCGATCGATCCACCCGAGGGCGCCGCAATAGAAACGACGGCCCACGGACTCCTGCTCCTTGATGATCCTCAGAGCGGCCGACTTGGGTGCACCTGTGACGGATCCCGGTGGGAACGTGGCTTCCAGGATTTGTCTCCACGTGGCGTTAGGTAACAAAGTGCCGGTGACTTCAGAGACCAGATGGACGAGCCCCGGGTGTTCTTCGATACCGAGAAGTCGAGGAACCTCGACTGAGCCCGTCACGCACACGCGCGAGAGGTCATTGCGAACAAGATCCACGATCATGATGTTCTCGGCTGAGTCCTTGGCCAGTAGGTCTCTTTCGGTCCGGCCGGTGCCCTTTATTGGCCCCGACGTCAAGGTAGAGCCAGAGCGACGCAGGAACAGCTCCGGGCTCGCGCTGACTATCTCAACTCCCTCGAGGGGGGCATGCACGATCGACGCAAACGGCGAAGGGTTTCCCGCCGTGAGCAGATCAAAGAGTCCTAGCAGGCTGTGCTCGGTGCGAGTCTTTGCAGACATCACCCGACAGATGTTTGCCTGGTACACGTCGCCGCGGGCAATGGCATCTCGAGTGCGCTCGACCGATGCGCAGTAGGACGCTTCATCCAGCGACGAAGTCCACGAATCCTTCATAGGGCCCTGCCAGACGTCACGAACCCACGCTGGACGCTCAACGTCCCAGGTCTTGAATCTCAAAAAGACGCCTTGACCCTGATAGGGCAGCACGGTGACCCAGCGTCCGTCGTCGTCGAGTCGTGCAGAGTCCCCTGCCACTTCAACAAGGTCAGACCCCCAGAGGCCGCCGACGCAGGCAAAGGGGGGCAGGCTCACTCCCCCATCATGGCCGTTCGAGGCTCTGCACACCGCCAAAGCAGACCTCATTGGCGGTCCGGTGCGGTCGTCAGATATGGTTCTAACTCGACCGAGAGGTCACGCGGACGTAGCGCAGCTGGTAGCGCATCACCTTGCCAAGGTGAGGGTCGCGGGTTCGAATCCCGTCGTCCGCTCGAAACACTCCTATCCGGAGTGTTCGCGGTGGAGTGACCGAGAGGCGAGGTAGCGGCCTGCAAAGCCGCGTACACGGGTTCAAATCCCGTCTCCACCTCCACGCCGGGCGCCTAGGGCGTTTGCATTCGGGAATTCCCTAAGAAAGTGCCAGACTGCACACATGACCACGACCCCACCAGACCCGAATGACCCCCGTGAGCGCTACAAGGCAGCTCTCGAGGCCAAGAAGAATAAGGGCGGTCACCGCGGAACGGAACCGATGACGGGTGGCGGCAAGGCGAAGGAATCCTCGGCAGCAGCCGGCGGCAAGAAGGAATTTCGCCGTAAGAGCGGTGGCTGAGTTCGCACAGCCCTGTCGTGGAGCACTCCATAACCACTGATAGGCTCTCCACTCGTAATACGGACCGTTAGCTCAGTTGGCTAGAGCGTTCCCCTGACACGGGAGAGGTCACAAGTTCAAGTCTTGTACGGTCCACAAGACGCGGGGCCCTCGACGCAAGTCGGGGGCCTTTCGCATGCACGAGCCCGGTCCGCTCTCCGCTAGTCTCCTGTGGTGTCCATTACCGCGTTGACCCTCATCATCCTGGCGATCTTTCTTGCCTTGTTCGGTATCGCCTTCATCGCACTCGGCATGTCGAATGAGCGCGCCTACTGGTCGCAGCGCGACCCGCAGGGTGATCCCCGACGTGACGCCACTCCACTTTCCCAGGTCGTGAAGCGTGCCGGCCACTACGCGGCGGGTGAATACCGAGCGCCTTTGCGTGTCGCCGCCATCGGCGTCATCATGGTCTGGCTCGCAATAACCAGTGCTGTCATCGGCCTTCTGGTCGAACTTCTCTAACTGAAGTCGACGATGAGCGGGGCATGATCGCTCCAGCGCTCGGCATACGACGGAGCTTTAGCCACAGTTGCCGTATGTGCTCGCTTGGCCAGAGCCTTTGACGCGAGTGCATAGTCGATGCGCCACCCTCCATCAGTATCGAAACCCCGACCACGCCACGACCACCACGTATAGGGGCCTGGTCCCTCTCCGCCGAGTAGACGACCAAGATCGTTCCAGCCGGACTCAAACCAGGCATCGAGAAATGCACGCTCCTCCGGGAGGAACCCCGCCTTATCGCGGTTCCCCTTCCAATTCTTGATGTCGACCTCTTTGTGAGCGATGTTGAGATCACCGCACACGAGAACCTCTGGTTGAGCTAACAGCTCGAGCATCCGCCTATCAACCTCGGTCAGGTGCGCCATCTTCTCGACTTGCTTCACTGTTCCGGCCTCACCGCTGTGGAAATAGGCACTCACCACCGTGAGTTTCTTGCGTCCGTGGGCGAGATCTGCCTCGATCCATCGACCCTGGCCGTCAAAGGGCTGGGTACCGGTGCCGACTCGGACATCCTTGACGGGCAGAGCACTGAGGATCGCCACCCCGGCACGACCGAGTGTTTCGGCGGGAGCGTGCAGCACCGCGTATTCCTCCAGGCCTGAACCCGCCAGGACCTCCTGAAGCTGTTCCGTCGTTGCTCGAACCTCTTGGAGGCAGATGACATCCGCCTGAGCTGCTGATAGCCACTCGAGTCCGCCTCTGCGCTGTGCCGCACGAATTCCATTCACATTTGCTGTCACGACTCTCAGAGCTGCCATGTCGGCAGGCTACTGCGCAGATGAGCCCATTAGCGTGACCTGTCACGTGAATACGTCGGCCGTGTTCAGTACTCGGAGGCCCTTTCCGTTCATAGACTTCTCGCCAGTACACAGTCGTCCATCGAGAGGCACGGACATGAACGTCACACACGCAGCACTTGCGGCAACTCTGGCCGGTGTCTCCATCCTGGGTCTGTCGGCCTGCTCGAGCTCATCCACACCGGCCGACTTCACTGCAGTGTCAGCCAAGCCCACCGTCACCCTGGTCGATACGGGCGCCACGGGTAGTTCCGTCGGTGACTACACGGTCTTCAGTGCTGCGGTGACCAAGGATGGCCAGCCGTTCGGTGTTCTGTACGGCGAGAAGCTTCTCGTGGCCGAGCCGGGGCAAGACGGTGCCCCGCAGGGTCTCGGTCGTTATGAAAACCATCTGGAGTTCGATCTTCCAGACGGAACCATCTCAGTCGAAGGTCTGCAGTTCTACACAACTGATGGCAGCGTCCCCGATGTCGCGCTCACCAAGGGCGAGGATCGCGCCATCGTGGGCGGAACAGGCGCGTACGCAGGTGCGCATGGCGTATTGCACAGCACGACCAACGCCGACGGCACCAGAACCCAGAGCTTCGACTTCTGCTGATCGAACGCACTCGCACTACCCACCTGCTCTGACCACTCGACCCGACATCCTGGATACTCGGGGCATAGCCGCATTCAATGGAAATACGGCTTCACGATGAAACGGTGGTTCAGCGGATGGAACGGCTCAAGGATCGAGTGGCCATCGTCACCGGCGCAGGCGGTGGAATGGGTCGAGCCATCGTCGATCGGTTAAGGTCAGAGGGAGCTCTCGTAGTTGCTACCGACATTCGCCCGATGGACGCGGTGGGCGACGTGACGCTAGTCCATGATGTCACGAGTGAGCAGGCGTGGGCCGAGGTCATCGCCGAGGTCGAATCGCGGTTCGGGCGCCTCGACATCCTCGTCAACAATGCCGGCCGCACCGACTTCGGAGTTATCGAAGGCACCAGCCTCGACGAGTTCAACGAGGTGGTTAACGCTTCTCAGACGAGTGTCTTCCTGGGCATGAAGGCGTGCGGTCCGCTCCTGAAGGCTTCTGGGCGTGCCTCCGTCATCAATATGAGCTCGATTCTGGGTACGACAGGCGGACTTGGAGGATCTCCGGCCTACAGCGCCGCCAAGGGCGCCGTGAGAACCCTGACGAAGAGCACGGCAATCAGGTGGGCCACTAAGGGGGTTCGCGTCAATTCGCTCCATCCGGGTTTCACCGATACCCCCATGCTTGAACACGCGGCGGAGACCGGCGTACTGGACCGCATGCTGGAGGCCACTCCGATGAGGCGGCTCGGCCAGCCATCCGAGATTGCTGCCGCAGTAGCCTTTCTTGCCAGTGACGACGCCTCATTCATGACGGGTGAGGAAATGCACGTCGATGGCGGGTTCACGGCCCGTTAAGGCGCATCTGTGACGACGTGAGCCGCGCAATGGAGAAGTCCCGGGTACCTGACGGTAACCCGGGACTCCACGTGGTCGGGCTGACAGGATTTGAACCTGCGACCCCACGGCCCCCAGCCGTGTGCGCTACCAAACTGCGCTACAGCCCGATGCCCAGCTAACCGAGCGACATAACTCTACCCGTTGCCCTTTTCGGCAGCCCCATGGGCTACCTACGCGAGCGCTTCTCTCGAACTCGCATGACGATACGGATCGGGGTGCCGTCGAAACCAAAATCCTCACGCAGACGCCGCTCAATGAACCGTCGGTATCCGGGCTCGAGGAATCCGGTGGTAAAAAGCGCGAAAGTGGGCGGGCTCACCGCAACTTGGGCACCGAACAGAATGCGTGGCTGCTTGCCACCCCGGAGAGGGTGCGGGTGGGCCTGGGTCAGCTCAGTAATGAACTGATTCAGCTTGCCGGTGGGCACTCGGGTCTCCCACCCAGCCAAGGCACGCTCGATGGCAGGCGTCAACTTCTCCACGTGCCGCTTGGTCTTAGCCGAGATGTTGACTCGAGGCGCCCAGGGCACCTGAACGAGATCACGCTCGAGCTCACGATTGAGGTAGTGGCGACGCTCCTCGTCGACGAGATCCCACTTGTTGCAGGCGAGCACCAGCGCGCGTCCGGATTCGATCACCATGGCGATGATCCGGACGTCCTGTTCACTCAACGGCTCGCTGGCATCTACGAGAACTACAGCCACCTCGGCACGATCTAGAGCCGCTTGGGTGCGCAGGGTGGCGTAATACTCGTGACCGCTTGCCTCCTTGGCCCGACGACGAATTCCAGCAGTGTCGACGAACCACCACCAGGTATCTCGAAGCTTGATCAATTCATCGACCGGATCAACGGTCGTACCGGCCACTGAGTCCACTACGACGCGCTCAGCGCCCGCTAGGGAATTCAGCAACGAGGACTTACCGACATTGGGCTTTCCCAAGAGTGCTACGCGACGCGGGCCTCCTTGGCGCGAGGTTCCCGAACCCTCGGCAGGGAGCATGCGCACGATTTCGTCGAGAAGATCCCCTGAGCCTCGGCCGTGGAGGCCTGAAACGGGGTACGGCTCACCCAAGCCGAGGGACCACAGGCTTGCGGCCTCTAGCTCAGTCTGCGCATCGTCTACCTTCGTGGCACACAAGAGAACAGGCTTCCCCGACTTGCGGAGCACATTCACGATGGCTTCGTCAGTGTCGGTGGCACCAACCGTGGCGTCAACCACGAACATCACCGCATCGGCATCATTTATCGCCCGTTCCGCCTGAGCAGCGATCTGAGCATGAATGCCCTTGACCTTGGTATCCCAACCCCCGGTATCGATGAGCATGAAACGCTTGGAATTCCACTCGGCCTCATGAAGAACGCGATCACGCGTTACGCCAGGAATGTCTTCCACCACTGCTTCACGCCGACCAATGATGCGGTTAACCAAAGTCGACTTTCCAACATTCGGGCGACCCACCACGGCAAGAACCGGGAGTCCGGGTTCCCCGGCGCCCGGAACGGTAAGTTCGGCGAGTTCTTTGTCAAAGTCGCCAAATTCAGCCCGGGCAGCCTCCAGGGCCGCGTCAAGCGAGGGGTCGTCTGAGTCACCCTCCGAGTCGTCCGCATAAGAGCCCACGGCATCTGAATCATCGATCTCGAACGGAACCCAATCGTCCTCAGACATCATTCTCCCTGCGTGTATTGACAAGTTCGCAGACGTGATCGATGACCTGCTGCAATGTCATGTCAGTGGTGTCGACGACAACAGCATCATCGGCCTGGGTAAGCGGTGACGTGGCTCGAGAAGAGTCATAAGCATCACGAGCCTTAAGCGCCGACTCGGTCGCCGCAACCGCGTCAGTGCCTGTCTCGGCAGCCCTTCGAGCAGCACGAATAGCAGGATCCGCCGTAAGGAAGATCTTCAGATCAGCGTCTGGAAGCACGACCGAGCCGATATCACGACCTTCGACGACGATCCCCACGCCATCCTGGCGGGCATGTGCCACGTACTCCCGTTGGAGTCCGACGAGTCGACTCCGCACTTCTGGGACCGCACTCACCGGGCTCACGGCCGCAGTGACAGCTTCGGAGCGAATCGGCCCTGAAACGTCATGACCGTCAACCTCAATGGACGGTGACAACGGATCCGTGCCGCTTGTGATCACGGGTGTCGTGGCGAACTCGGCGACGGCGACAGCATCAGTCGGGTCAATCCCCGCCCACAGAACAGCGCAGGTCATAGCTCGATACATCGCACCTGTGTCGAGATACATCAAACCCAGAGCGGCAGCCGTACCTCGGCAGACGCTGGACTTTCCGGATCCGGCCGGGCCGTCAACGGCGACGATCACTGGCGCGGGCATGAGGGAGAGCCTAACGGTCCGATCAGCCCCGCACGTCAAAGCCTCGTGCTCGTAGGGCAGCCCTCAGCGCATCACCGCGATCTGGGCTCACGAAGACTTCGACGAGGCCACTCGGTCGTCCGAGTATGTGCTCAATCCGAACGTCCTCGGTGTTGATTCCCTCATCGCCTGCCGCGGCAAATAGACGGGCCAGCTCTCCGGGAGCGTCTGCGAGCATGACGGCAACACTCTCGTATGACGCAGCTGCTCCGCCGTGCTTGCCTGGGATTCTGCGCTGTCCGTTTGCACCGGTAATGAGGACTTCCGTGATGTGCGAATCGGGAACGCCCTTGCCCAGCGCCTGAAGGCCATCTCGAGCGACAGACAACCGCTCGATAATCGAGTCCAGGACATCGACTACGGGTTGTGCATTGGTACTGAGGATGTCGGTCCACAATTCATCATCCGAGGCGGCGATGCGCGTCATG
>CALFIA010000133.1 GCA_937876275.1 uncultured Actinomycetes bacterium
CGGCCTACCTGCTGGGCGACCTGTGGGGCGACACCAACGCCGGCCACAACATCGTGAAGACGGTGTTCATCGAATGCCGTGCCGCCAGCCGGCCCGACGGCCCCGACCACTTGAAGCCGGTGGGCGAGACCGAGTTCGTCGCCCGCATCGCCCGCGCCAGCCGCGAGGGCGGCGGCGGCGCGGTGATCGCCGGCATCGTCGCCCATGCCGACCTGCGCGGCGGGCAGAAGCTGGACGAGGCGCTGGATGCCCACGCCGAAGCCGGCGGCGGCCTGTTCAAGGGCATCCGCCATTCCGGCGCACGCGACCCCCACCCCGAGGCGCTGAGCATCCCCGGCCGCGGCGCCGAAGGCCTGTATGCCGACCCTGCCTTCCGCGCCGGCGTGGCCCGGCTGGGCGAACGCGGGCTCACCTTCGACACCTGGCACTACCACCACCAGAACCCGGCCTTTGCCGACCTGGCGCGGGCCGTGCCCGGCACCACCATGGTGCTGGACCACTTCGGCACGCCGCTGGGCGGGTTCCCGCTGTCGGCCGCGCTGGTGATCCTGATCTTCCCGCTGGGCTTCCGCTTCACCTGCTACTACTACCGCAAGAGCTACTACCGCTCCTTCTGGCAGTCACCGCCGGCCTGCGCCGTCGCCGAGCCGCACAAGAAGTACACCGGCGAGACCCGCTTCCCGCTGATCTTCCAGAACGGCCATCGCTACTTCTTCTACCTCGGCCTAATCCTGAACGTGATCTTGACCTGGGATGCCATCGCAGCCTTCCGCAATGCCGAAGGTGCCTGGGGCCACGTCAGCATCGGCACCCTGGTCCTGCTGGCCAACGCCACGCTGCTTTGGCTTTACTCGCTGTCGTGCCACTCCTGCCGCCACGCGATGGGCGGGCGCCTGCGTCACTTCTCCAAGCACCCGGTGCGCTACAAGGGCTGGACCATCGTGTCCAAGCTCAATGTCAATCACGGCAAGTTCGCCATGATCTCGCTGTTCGGCGTTGCACTCACTGACTTCTACGTCCGCGAGGTCGCTGCCGGCACCATCTCCAACTTCTACTTCTTCTAAGCCGAGGGATCACATGTCTGAGATCGAGCGTTACTCATTCGACGTCGTCGTCATCGGCGCCGGCGGTGCGGGTCTTCGTGCGGCTATCGCTGCACGCGAGGCCGGCAAGACCGTTGCTGTCATGAGCAAGTCACTCTTCGGCAAGGCGCACACAGTCATGGCCGAGGGCGGCATCGCTGCATCCATGGCGAACGTCAACAAGAACGACGGCTGGAACGTCCACTTCCGCGACACCATGCGCGGCGGCAAGTTCTTGAACCAGTACCGCATGGCCGAGCTGCACGCCAAGGAAGCACCCGAGCGCGTCTGGGAGCTCGAGACCTACGGTGCCCTCTTCGATCGCACCCCCGACGGCAAGATCAGCCAGCGCAACTTCGGCGGTCACGAGTACCCGCGTCTCGCACACGTCGGTGACCGCACCGGGCTAGAGATGATTCGCACCCTTCAGCAGAAGATCGTGGGCCTGCAGCAGAAGGACAAGAAGGAACTCGGCGACTACGAAGCGGGCATCAAGGTCTTCGCCGAGTGCTCGGTCACCGAGATCTTCATGCACGGCGAGGGCGACGAGCGTCGCGCCGCCGGCGTGCTGGCCTACTGGCGCCCCTCGGGACAGTTCGTTGCAATCGACTCTCCTGCAGTCGTCATCGCCACGGGCGGTATCGGAAAGTCCTTCAAGGTCACCTCGAACTCCTGGGAGTACACCGGCGACGGTCACGCCATGGCGATGCTCATCGGCGGCGCTCTCATCAACATGGAATTCGTCCAGTTCCACCCGACGGGCATGGTCTGGCCGCCCTCGGTCAAGGGCCTGCTGGTGACCGAGTCCGTGCGTGGCGACGGCGGCGTTCTCACTAACTCCGAGGGCCGTCGCTTCATGTTCGACTACATCCCCGATGTCTTCAAGGCGCAGTACGCCAAGACCGAGGAAGAAGCCGATCGCTGGTACACCGATCCTGACAACAACAAGCGTCCGCCGGAGCTTCTCCCGCGTGACGAGGTTGCTCGCGCGATCAACTCCGAGGTCAAGGCCGGTCGGGGATCCCCCCACGGTGGCGTGTTCCTTGACGTCTCCAAGCGTCTTCCCGCTGATGTCATCAAGGCCAAGTTGCCCTCGATGTGGCATCAGTTCAAGGAGCTCGCTGACGTTGACATCACGCTCGAGCCGATGGAGGTCGGCCCGACCTGCCATTACGTCATGGGCGGCGTCGAGGTCGACGCTGACACCCAGGAGCTCATCGGCGTCAAGGGCGTTTACGCCGCAGGCGAGGCAGGTGGCGGCCTCCACGGCTCCAACCGCCTCGGTGGCAACTCGCTCTCCGATCTCCTGGTCTTCGGTCGTCGCGCCGGCATCTACGCAGCCGAGTACGTCTCGGATGCCAAGAACGCAGGCAAGGCAACTCCGCTGACCGATGCCGAGATCGCTGCGGCAACCGAGTGGGCGCTGGCGCCGTTCGATGAGTCACGTGATGAGAACCCGTTCACCATCCAGGCTGAACTGCAGATGATCATGAACGATCTCGTCGGCATCATCCGCGACGGTGGCGAGATGCGTGAGGCTCTCGACAAGATCGAGGCCCTTCGGCCGCGTATCGCTCGGGCCAAGGCCAGCGGCGGTCGCGAGTACAACCCGGGATGGCACCTAGCCCTCGATCTGCCCAAGCAGATTCTGGTCTCCGAGTGCATCGCCCGTGCGGCGCTCACTCGCGAGGAGTCACGCGGCGGTCACACCCGCAATGACTTCCCGAAGATGGATCCCGAGTGGCGCAAGGTGAACCTCGTGTGCAGCCTGAAGGACGGCAAGCTCGAGATCACCAAGAAGGCGCTGCCGAGCATCCCGCAGGAGCTCATCTCGCTCTTCGATCCTGAAGAGCTCAAGAAGTACATGACTATCGAAGAACTCAACGCAGTAGGGATGGCATAGGCATGAGCTACATGGCGAAGTTCCGACTCTGGCGCGGTCCCGACGGCACCGGTGCCCTCAAGGACTACGACGTTGAGGTGCTCGAGGGCGAGGTCGTCCTCGACGTCATCCATCGCATCCAGGCTGAGCAGGACACTGATCTTGCCGTGCGCTGGAACTGCAAGGCCGGCAAGTGCGGCTCCTGCAGCGTCGAGGTCAATGGTCGTCCGCGACTGATGTGCATGACCCGCATGAACACCTTCGACGAGACCGAGACCATCACGGTCACGCCGCTGCGTGCATTCCCCGTCATCCGCGACCTCGTCACTGACGTCTCGTTCAACTACGAGAAGGCGCGCGAGGTTCCGGCATTCAAGGGCCCCGAGGGTCTCAAGCCGGGCGAGTACCGCATGCAGCAGATCGACGTCGAGCGCTCGCAGGAGTTCCGTAAGTGCATCGAGTGCTTCCTCTGCCAGAACACGTGCCACGCGGTGCGCGATCACGAGGAGAACAAGAAGTACTTCGCCGGCCCGCGCGTTCTCATGCGCGTCACCGAGCTCGACATGCACCCGCTCGACACTGTTGATCGCCAGAAGCTCGCGCAGGAAGAACTCGGCCTGGGCTACTGCAACATCACCAAGTGCTGCACCGAGGTCTGCCCCGAGCACATCCACATCACCGACAACGCCCTCATTCCGCTCAAGGAGCGCGTGGCTGACGTCAAGTACGACCCGATCCGCTGGCTCGGTTCGAAGATCCGGGTGCGTGGCCAGGAGTGAGCGAGCAGGGCTCCACCACTGAATCTGGTCTTCCCCTGGAGCAGGTGTACGGCCCCGAGGCTCTCTCGGGCTGGGACGCCGAGGCACAACTCGGTCAGCCGGGTGAGTTCCCGTACACGCGCGGCGTCTACCCGTCGATGTACACGGGCAAGCCGTGGACAATGCGCCAGTACGCCGGTTTCGGCACGGCAGTGGAGTCCAATGAGCGCTACAAGCAGCTGCTCGCTGCGGGCACGACAGGCCTGTCGGTGGCTTTCGATCTGCCGACCCAGATGGGCTACGACTCCGACCATCCGCTCGCCAATGGCGAGGTCGGCAAGGTAGGTGTGGCCATCGATTCGATCGAGGATATGCGCCTGCTGTTCAACGGCATTCCGCTCGATCAGGTCTCGACCTCGATGACCATCAATGCTCCTGCCTCCGTGCTTCTTCTTCTGTACCAGTTGGTTGCAGAGGAGCAGGGTGTTGCGGCCTCGGCCCTGAACGGCACCATCCAGAACGACGTGCTCAAGGAGTACATCGCTCGCGGAACCTACATCTACCCGCCGGCTCAGTCACTGCGGCTGATCACTGACATCTTCACCTACTGCCGCAACGAGATTCCGAAGTGGAACACCATCTCGATCTCCGGCTACCACATGGCTGAGGCAGGGGCGACTCCTGTTCAGGAGATCGCTTTCACCCTTGCTGACGGCATCGAGTACGTGAAGGCTGCTGTCGCTTCCGGTCAGGATGTCGATGAGTTCGCGCCGCGCCTTGCCTTCTTCTTCGTCTCGCGCACCACGATCCTCGAAGAGGTCGCGAAGTTCCGCGCCGCTCGACGGATGTGGGCTCGCATCATGCGCGATCAGTTCGGTGCGAAGAATCCGAAGTCGTGGATGCTCCGCTTCCACACTCAGACCGCAGGCGTGCAGCTCACCGCTCAGCAGCCCGAGGTGAACCTCGTGCGCGTGGCCATTCAGGGTCTCGCAGCCGTTCTCGGTGGTACCCAGTCGCTGCATACGAACTCCTTCGACGAGGCCATCGCCCTTCCGACCGAGAAGGCGGCCCGCTTGGCCCTGCGTACCCAGCAGGTGCTGGCCTACGAGACCGATGTCTGCGACACCGTCGATCCCTTCGCCGGTTCCTATGTCATCGAGTCGCTGACCGATGACATCGAGCAGGCAGCTACCGCTCTGATCGAGCGCATTGCCGACATGGGCGGCGCCGTCGCGGCTATCGAGCAGGGCTTCCAGAAGTCCGAGATCGAGAACTCGGCTTACCAGGTGACGCGCGAGACTGACTCAGGCGAGCGCATCGTGGTCGGCGTCAACAAGTTCACGATCGAGGGCAAGGAGCACTACGACCCGCTGCGAGTGAATCCGGCGATCGGTGCCGAGCAGTCGGCTCGTCTGGCCAAGCTTCGTGCCGAGCGCGATAACGACGAGGTGCAGCGCTGCCTCGCCGCGATTCGCGAGGCTGCTGCAGGCGATGCCAACCTGCTATACCCGATGAAGGATGCCTTGAAGGCTAAGGCAACCGTCGGTGAGGTATGCGACGCCCTGCGCGAGGTCTGGGGTACCTACACCCCGATCGATTCGCTGTAATCCAAACCATGAATGAGCGCCCGTCCCGGCTGGGGCGGGCGCTTG
>CALFIA010000134.1 GCA_937876275.1 uncultured Actinomycetes bacterium
TACTACCTGCGTCACGGCGAGATGATCCTTGAGGAGTCAGCTGTGGCCGCCTCAGGGCGCGAGCATTGGTGGGACCTCTTCTAGTGATGACGGGTCACCCTGCAACTGCCCGTTAGAGGCTCACGTCAATTCGCGGACGATCGAGCCCTCCTGGAAGGCGCGCAGGCATTCAACTGCTTCGACGTACCAAGTCTGGAGAGTCCCTGCCGTCGAGTAGCCAATGTGAGGGGTGGCTATGACATTGGATAGACGGAGCAATTCGTCATCTTCACCCGGAGGCTCGCAGTTGAAGACGTCGATAGCGGCTCCTCCAATCGATGAGTTTCTGCAGGCGGCTGCCATTTCAGCATTGTCGACAAGTCCGGCGCGGCTCGTATTGATGAGCCATGCGGCAGGCTTCATCAACTCAAATTCGCGGGCGCCGACGATGCCACGGGTCTCTTCGGAAAGAACGAGATGCAGGGTCACGAAATCGGACTGCGAGAAGAGTTCATCTTTTGTCGCAAGCTGGGCCCCAGCTGCCGCTGCCCGATCCACCGTGAGGTTCGGGCTCCAAGCAAGGATCGTCATGCCAAAGGCTCGACCGAACTTCGCGACGCGGCCCCCCAATCGGCCCAAGCCCACAACCCCCAGAGTCAGCCCCTCAAGGTCTATGCCTGCTCTGCGATTGAACCAATCGCCTTCCCTGAGTGACTCGACAGCGTCCGGTATTCCCCGGGCCGCACAAAGTAGGAGCCCCCACGTGAGTTCTGCTGCAGATAGCGGACCGGATTCGGTGCCGCACACGGTAATCCCTCGTGCTGAACAGGAACGAATGTCGATCGCCGCGTTGCGTGTCCCTGTGGTCACGATGAGTCGAAGTTCGGGCAATTGTGCAAGAAGCTCGTCTGTTATCGCGGTGCGCTCACGCATGATGATAATTGCCGTCGCGTCTGTCAGCGTCGCTGCGAGCTGGGAGACCGATAGATGCTCGTGAATGAACGTGGCATCCAGTCCAGACCAGTCGGTCGCCGACTCGGCCAATCTCTCATAGTCATCAAGAACGTAAGTCTTCATCAATCGGCAATCGTAGTGTGCAGCCCGCCTGAGGTTGCAGGACAACGGAGGATGTAATGGCCACTGAAGCCGAGCTCGAAGAGGTTCGCTCCCGCTTGCTGGGCATGATCGATGAGAGTCGAATCGTGCTTACGCGGATCGAGCGTCCGTCAGAGGAAGTTGTCCAGGGATTCCTGTCGCTCACAGACTTGGCCAGCTCGGTCTCTGATGTACTCGATCAGTTGGGCATCGGGGGTGCAGTGCCTGCGTCCGTGCTGTCACCGGTAATCGCGGGTAAGCGCATCTGCGGCCCCGCGATCACGTTGCGCTATGCCAAGGTCGAGATCGGAAGAGCGTCGTGTAGGGAAAGAGTGTCTTCGCCTGTGTAGATCT
>CALFIA010000135.1 GCA_937876275.1 uncultured Actinomycetes bacterium
GATCTACACAGGCGAAGACACTCTTTCCCTACACGACGCTCTTCCGATCTCGCACCTGCTCGCCCACGACCGTGCGGTGCTTCTCGACGCCGTCGTAGTTCACGAACACCGTTGCTGCGCCGATATTCGAGCCGGCACCGACTTCAGCATCACCCACGTACGACAGGTGCGGCACCTTGGCGCCATCGCCAATCGTGGAGTTCTTGATCTCCACATATGCGCCGGCCTTGGCACCTGCACCGAGCACTGCGCCTGGGCGCAGGAAAGTGAACGGGCCGACCGATGCGCCGGCACCGATGACCGCGAGCTCTGCCCAGGTGTGAATCACCGAGGCACCTTCACCGACCTCGCATGACGCGAGCGTGGTGCCCGGACCGATGCGAGCACCGGCAGCGATCGAGGTTGGCCCACGAAGTGTCGTGCTGGGCAGGATGACTGCGTCCGGCTCGATCTCGACATCAACATCGAGCCACGTGGTGGCAGAGTCGAGAATCGAGACGCCGGCGCGCATCCACTCGGCGTTGATGCGATCACGCATGATGCCTGCAGCCTGCGACAGCTGGAATCGATCGTTGACACCGAGAATCTCGTCGCTGTCGGTGCACATGGAGGCACTGATGGTCTCGCCATCACTCTTGAGGAAGCCGAGTACGTCGGTGAGGTACTCCTCGCCCTGCGCATTGTTCGTCGTGATGCGAGTGAGTGCTTCATCAAGATGCGAAGCGGAGAACGCATACATGCCGGAGTTGATCTCGGTGACGGCGAGTTGCTCGGCATCAGCGTCCTTGTGCTCGACGATGCCGGTGACCTGGCCCGCACCATTTCGGAGGACGCGCCCATAGCCGGTGGGATCAGCGAGCGATGCAGTGAGAACCGTGGCCACTGCATTGCTCTGCGCGTGCTCGATCAGCAAGCCGATCAAGGTCGTGCCGGTCAGGAGCGGGGTGTCACCGGTGAGAACCACGACGGGCGCGTCGTCGATCTCGAGCCCACGCGCACGCACCTCCGATAGCGCGATGCGCACCGCATGGCCGGTGCCCTTTTGCTCCTCTTGCACCACGGTGAGCGCCCACGGCGCGATCTCCGAGAGATGCTCAGTTACTTGATCGCGGCCGTGACCGACCACGACCACGACGTGCGCGGGCTCCACGGTGGCCGCGGCTTCGAGCACGTGGCCGAGCAGGGATCGACCTGCGACAGGATGCAGGACCTTGGGGAGCGCGGACTTCATCCGCTTGCCCTCGCCGGCGGCCAAGATGATGACAACCGAGGGGCGCTGGGCCGCTGAGGTGGTCACGAAATCCTCCGATGGGCGTGAAGAGAAGGGCCGAACGGGGGAAGACCTCAACCCTATCCAGCCATCGCTGGCTTAGGACGGTGGGCCGAGAAGTTACTGAGGAGCTCCCGGGGATGGGATCGAACCATCGTTGACGGATTCAAAGTCCGCTGTCCTGCCGCTAGACGACCCGGGATTACTTGCAGGGGCCAAGGCTAAATGATTCGCGCGTTCCGCTGGACAGGGGAGGTTACGGTGGCGTAGGTTACGGAACCGTAGGTAGTTTTCGCTGCCTCGCTAAGGAGTGTCATGGCCCTCGCCCAACCCGTCAACGCGGACAGCCCCGCAGACGAGAACTACGTCAGCAACACGATGCGGGTGACCATCGCGGTCTTCATCATTATTCCGCTTCTCGCCGTCGTCGCAGCGATTCCGCTCGCATGGGGCGGCTTTGTCGGATGGAGCGATCTGTTCATCGTCTTGCTGTTCTGGGCAATCACCGCTGGCGGAATCACCATCGGCTTCCACCGCTACTTCACCCATGGCTCCTTCAAGACCAATCGCTTCATGAAGTACACGCTCGGTATTGCGGGCTCTCTCGCGCTTCAGGGTTCGCTGTCGCAGTGGGTTGCTGACCATCGCAAGCATCACCAGTTCTCCGACGAAGAGGGCGATCCGCACTCGCCGTGGCGTTTCGGCACCAGCAAGCGTGCCGTGGCAAAGGGCCTTTACTGGTCACACATGGGTTGGTTGTTCAGCGAGGAGCAGACTGACCCGGCGAAGTACGCACCCGACATCGCCAACGATCCCGATGTGCAGCGCATTTCGCGCGCCTTCCCGTTGATCGTCACGATCTCCATGCTCGCGCCGGCTGTCCTCGGCGGGCTGCTGACCTGGTCCTGGATGGGCGCACTCACCGGATTCTTCTGGGGCAGCCTCATTCGCATCGCACTCGTGCATCACGTCACCTGGTCGATCAACTCGATCTGCCACGTGTTCGGCAATCGACCGTTCAACTCGCGCGATCTATCGAGCAACGTCTGGTGGCTCGCCATCCCCGCCATGGGTGAGTCGTGGCACAGCCTCCATCACGCCGAGCCCACTGCCGCACGTCACGGCGTGTTCAAGGGCCAGATCGACATCAGCGCCTCGATCATTCGCGGCCTCGAGAAGACTGGTCTGGCTACCGATGTGCGTTGGCCCAAGCACGAGCGGCTCGTGCGAAAGCTCAACGATCCGACGCAGGAGCATCGACTTCGCACGTTCCACCCGGCACGGGCGAACTAGTCGCGATGAGCACTCTCGTCGAGGAATTGGAGCCTGACGACTCCGATAACGTCACCGACATCTCGATGGCGAAGCGCCGCGACACAGCGCGGCGCGCGGCAGACGCCAAGGTGCGCATGAGCGGGCAGGAGCGCCGCGAGCAGCTTCTGACTGTTGGCCGCAAGCTCTTCGCCGAGAAGGGCTTCGAGGCGGTCAGCGTCGAGGAGATCGCCAGCAGCGCCAAGGTCTCCAAGCCCGTTGTCTACGAGCACTTCGGCGGCAAGGAAGGCCTCTACGCGGTACTTGTCGATCGCGAGATGAACTACCTGCTCAACTCCTTCGAGGAAGCACTCACGGGCACGAATCCTCGACTCCTGCTCGAGCAGGCCGGCATGGCGCTCTTCGATTACATCGACGAGTACCCAGATGGCTTCCGCATTCTGGTGCGCGACTCACCCGTCTCGACCTCGAACAGCACCTTTGCCAGCTTGATCATCGATGTCGCCACCCAGGTCGAGCACCTGCTTGCCAACGAGTTTGCCGCTCACAAAATGGATAAGAAGCTCGCGCGCATGTACTCGCAGATGCTTGTCGGCATGGTGGCTCTCACCGGGCAGTGGTGGCTCGATGTGCGCAAGCCGAAGAAGGATGAAGTCGTCGCGCACTTGGTGAACCTTGCGTGGAATGGCCTGGCTGGCATGGAAGCCAAGCCCGAACTACTGATGCGCAAGCGCTAGCCAACAACCTTCGCGCCTGCGGCCGGACTTGTCGCCGTCTTGACGGTGCGGCACACGCCCGCGGACGTCAGCCCTACTGCAATATCGAGTGCATGCTCGTGATCCCGAGCCAGAAATGCACAGGTCGGGCCACTGCCTGACACGATGCCGCCGAGTGCACCGAGATCATCACCTGTCTCGAGAACCTGCGCGAGTGACGGGCGAAGTGAGATAGCCGCAGCTTGCAGATCATTGCTGAGAGCCTTGCCCAGCGTCACTTCATCGCCGGCACGCAGGCCTTGCATCAGTAGATCTGACACATGGGGCTCGGGAACGTCGAGGCCTTCACGCAAGCGATCGCATTCGGCGTAGACCGCAGGAGTGGAGAGGCCGCCATCGGCGAGGGCGAATACCCAGTGGAATGACCCACGCGCGAGCGCGGACATCAGCTTCTCGCCTCGACCAGTGCCCAATGCGGTGCCGCCGTGCAGGGCGAATGGAACGTCAGAGCCAAGCTCAGCAGCCAAGTCCATCAAGTCATCGCGATCGGTATTCAAGCGCCAGAGCGCATCGCACGCCACGAGTGCACCTGCGGCATCCGCACTGCCGCCGGCCATTCCGCCGGCAACCGGGATGCCCTTGTTCAGGTGCATCGTGACATCGGCCTCGATGCCCGCGTGCGCAGCCAGGTGGGCGACCTCGCAGCGAGCCTTCCGGCGCTGATGACGCAGCGCTGGCACATGGTGTTTCACCTGGCCTCGGCGGTGTCGGCCGAATGCGAGCGCGACTTCGCGCTGGGCCTGCATGCCAACCTGGATGCCACGCGCACGCTGCTGGAGGGCCTGCGCGCCCAGGATCCTGAGCGGGTGCGCCGGGCCATCGCCGCCGATATCACCCAGGGCATGGACAAGATGCGGGCGGCAGATGACGCTTCGGCTTGACTCTCGTTAATCCTTCGGAAACCGTGATCACAGTTTGAAATCTGGCGCCCCAAACCCCCCAAGGCGGACCAGAAGCCAGACAGACCCTAAAGGCCGAGTATGTTCGATATCATCACCGACAGCCTGATTGACGGCCATTGGGTCGGAGGCGACAAGCGCTTTGCCGTGATCAATCCGGCCAATGGACAGGTCCTGGCCGAGGTGGCGGATCTGGGGGCTGCGCAAACCCTGCTGGCCATTGATGCGGCGCAGGCGGCCCTTGGCGGCTGGTCGGCCCTGACGGCCAAGGCCCGCTCTGCCATCCTGATGCGTTGGCATGGCCTGATCCTGGACCATACCGAAGCCCTGGCCCAGTTGATGACCGCCGAACAGGGCAAGCCCCTGGCCGAGGCGCGCGGTGAGG
>CALFIA010000136.1 GCA_937876275.1 uncultured Actinomycetes bacterium
CGACCTCCTTGACGGCGTAGACCATGCCGTTGATGCGCACGAAGCGCACGATGTGCCGGGAAATGCCGCGCGGAAGTGCGACGACGAGATCCTCGGGCCACTCCTCGAGGGGTAGATCCCACGGCAGGAAGGCGAAGTCCGGCTCGTTGATGGCCATGGTCATCCGCATGCGGAAAGCCTCCCATGCCGGCTGCCCATCGGTCGATGTCACGAAACTGACGTTGTTACATATCGGTACAGTGAGGTTATGACCGAGGCGCCGGCACCCAAGGCCACCCTTGCCTTGATTGCCGAGCAGGCCGGGGTGAGTGAGGCCACGGTCTCTCGCGTGCTCAACGGTCGCCCGGGCGCCTCAGATGCAACGCGGCAGTCAGTGCTCACGGCACTAGACGTGCTCGGTTACGAGCGACCGTCAAAGCTGCGTGCACGCGCTGGGCTCGTCGGGCTTATCGTTCCCGAGCTCGAGAACCCGATCTTTCCGATTCTCGCTCAGGGCATGGAGACCCAGCTCGCCCATCTGGGTTACACCCCGGTGCTGTGTACCCAGACTCCCGGTGGCGTGAGCGAAGAGGAGTACGTCGATCTCCTTCTTGAACGCGGGGTCGCAGGCATCATCTTCGTGAGCGGCGGTCACGCCGATATTTCCGCCGACATGTCGCGCTACCAGTCACTCGTCGAGCGCAAGCTGCCCGTGGTCTACGTCAATGGCTTCGCGGAGGGCATTGATGCCCCCTTCATTTCCGACGATGACTTCACTGCCATGGATCTTGCCGTCGCTCACCTGACCTCGATGGGTCACCGACGCATTGGTCTCGCCGTGGGGCCAGACCGATTCGTGCCTGTCGTGCGCAAGCGCGCCGGATTCATCGATGCGATGCAGCGTCATGCCGGTGTCACTGCCGATGAAGCGGCATCGTTGGTCAACCATTCGCTTTTCACCGTGGAAGGCGGGCAGGCAGCTGCCCATCATCTTCTGGCTGCCGGGTGCACCGCGATCGTCTGCGGCTCTGATCTCATGGCTCTTGGTGTCGTGCGCACCGTGCGCCAGCGCGGCATGAACGTGCCGGGTGATGTCTCGGTTATCGGCTACGACGATTCGATGCTGATGGCTTTCACTGACCCGCCGTTGACGACACTTCGGCAGTCAGTGCACGCCATGGGTACCGCAGCAGTGCAGGCACTCATGGACGAAATCAACGGCACGCCCGCACCTCGCGATGAATTCATGTTTCGCCCGGAACTCATCGTGCGAAATTCAACCGGTGCCGCACCCCAGCACTAAGAACGAAATTAAGGAGATCACGTGTCGCGTCCTGTCATTGGCGTCAGCACCTACCTCGAGCAAGCGAAGTGGGGTGCCTGGGATGTCACCGCGTCCACCCTTCCGCACTGGTACCTCGATCTCTTCCAGGAGTCAGGTGCGCGGGTCGTGCTGCTGCCGCCTGACATCGACCCCGACGTGTCAGTTCTTGACCGGCTCGACGGCCTGGTGATCGTCGGCGGCGCCGACGTTGACCCATCGCTGTATGGCGAGGAGCCGCACGACACCACTGACGTGCCACGTGTCTCGCGTGACACGTCCGAGATCGCTCTCTACCGTGGCGCTCGCGAGCGCGATATGCCTGTGTTCGGCATCTGCCGAGGCCTGCAGATCATGGCCGTGGCTCACGGCGGCGCACTGCACCAGAACATGCCCGACATCTCCGATGTCACGCATCGCATCAAGCCGGGTCACTTCAATGACCACGAGGCTGAGTTCATCGAAGGATCACTCGTGGCCAAGGCGATGGGCGGAACCGAGGCGATCGTGAACTCCTCGCATCATCAGGCCGTGAAGGATCCCGGTGACCTTCAGATCACGGGTGTCGCGCCCGACGGCACGATCGAGGTGTGCGAAGACCCCCGTGGCGCTTATGTGATCGGCGTGCAGTGGCACCCCGAGCATCCTGATCGCCGGGTGCGCGATGTCGGTCTCATCCGAAATTTCCTGGACGCCGCCACGGCGTATCGCGCTTCGCGCTAGTTCGAGGTGTCGCAGGCGGCTGTGCCGCCAGGGAGTCGGTGTCGATTCGAGGCAATCACTCGGTACGTGGCTGCTGCGAGGGATCGAACTCCAGGAAGCTCACCGATCGCACCGAGCGCTGACCAGGCAGGGCCTGCTTCGCGAAGCATTGCGGTAATCGCTGCCGCACCCGAACGATTCTCGCCCGAGTTACTGACCCATTGCACGGCTTTCGAGCACTGCTCTGGGGTGAGCCCGAGAGCATCGAGGTCGGAAGTCTGCCAGGGCTGAACGTCGGTGCTTGGCTTGATGCGTCGGGTGATGACACCGGCTGAACAAGTGCAGAACGCGCAATCGCCGTCGAAGATGAGGATCGACATGCGATTCCTCTCCCTCGACGGCGATATGCGCGAGCGTGGTCTGACTACAGCGGGGTGACGTATGCGCCCGAGATGCCACCGTCGACCAGGAAGTTCGATGCGGTGATGAACGAGGAGTCATCGCTAGCCAGGAAGGCGACGGCTGCTGCCAGCTCATCTGCCTCGCCGAAGCGACCCATCGGGATGTGCACGAGACGACGCGCAGCGCGCTCGGGATCCTTCGCGAACAGCTCGATGAGAAGCGGAGTATTGACTGGTCCAGGGGAGAGCGCGTTAACGCGCACGCCGCTGCGGGCGAACTGCACGCCGAGCTCACGGCTCATGGCCAGCACGCCACCCTTGGAGGCGGTGTAGCTGATCTGGCTGGTGGCCGCTGCCATTGTCGCGACGAACGACGCGGTATTGATGATCGAGCCCTTGCCCTGCTCGAGCATGATCGGGATGACCTCCTTGCAGCACAGGTACACGCTGGTGAGGTTCACCTCCTGCACTCGGCGCCACGCGTCGATGCCGGTCTCGAGAATCGAGTCGTCATCGGGCGGCGAGATGCCGGCGTTGTTGAAGGCGATGTCGACGCTTCCGTAGGTGTCCTTGGCCTTCTTGAACATCGCTGCGACGTCGTCGGCATTCGTGACGTCGGTACGAATGAAGGTGCCATTGACCTCGGCTGCTGCGGCCTCGCCCGACACGGGATCGAGATCGCCGATGACGACATGGGCGCCCTCGTCGGCGAAGCGACGAACCGACGCGAGGCCGATGCCGCTGGCGCCACCGGTGACGACGGCGACGCGGCCCTCGAGACGGCTGCACTTGCTGTTGCTCATGATTCCTCTTCCGGGATCAATGCGGATGGTGTCTTACTGGTCGTGCAGGTGGTGCGGGGTGCTTCGTTCCCCCGAGATACGAGATTAGTCCTCGGTGGAGATGAAGACGTTCTTGGTCTCGGTGAAGGCATCGAGCGCATCGGGGCCGAGCTCGCGGCCGAGACCCGACTTCTTGTAGCCGCCGAACGGTGTCCAGTAGCGAACCGAGCTGTGCGAGTTGACCGACAGGTTGCCGGTCTCCACGCCGCGTGCCACGCGGATGCCACGACCGATGTCGCGAGTCCAGATCGAGCCCGAAAGCCCGTACTCGGAGTCATTGGCCATGCGGATCGCGTCGGCTTCGTCCTCGAACGGAACGACGACGACAACCGGGCCAAAGATCTCCTCGCGGTAGGCGCGGTCGTTCTCGGTGCCGGTGAGCACGGTCGGCGGGAACCAGTTGCCCTTGCCCGTGGGTGCGGTGCCCTGGAAGGCAATCGGTGCACCATCCGGCACGAACGACTTCACTGATTCGAGCTGCGCCTTGGTGATCAGCGGGCCCATGTCGGTCTTCGTGTCGTTGGGGTCACCGCAGACGAAGTTCTTCACGGCCGGCTCGAGAAGTTCCATGAAGCGGTCGTAGGCCTTGCGCTCGACGAGGATGCGCGAGCGAGCGCAGCAGTCCTGGCCGGCGTTATCGAAGACACCGCCCGGCGCACTTGCTGCAGCCTTCTCGAGATCGGAGTCGGCGAACACGATGTTCGCGCTCTTGCCGCCGAGTTCGAGAGTCACGGCCTTGATCTGCTTGGCGCAGCCCTCCATGATTCCCTGGCCCACCTGGGTTGAGCCGGTGAAGACCACCTTGCGGACGAGCTCGTGGTCGACGAAACGCTGCCCGACAACAGAGCCCTTGCCGGGCAGTACCTGAAGTACGTGCTCAGGGATGCCGGCTTCGAGTGCGAGCTCGCCAATGCGAATGGCGGTCAGCGGAGTGACCTCGGCAGGCTTGAGAACGACGGTGCAGCCGGCCGCGAGTGCCGGGGCAAGGCCCCAGCCGGCGATCGGCATCGGGAAGTTCCAGGGAACGATCACGCCGACAACGCCAACAGGCTCCTTGAAGGTCATGTCGATGCCGCCGGGAACGGGGATCTGCCTGCCGAACAGGCGCTCGGGCGAACCGCTGTAGTACTGCAGCACGTTGGCGATGTTGTTGACTTCCCAGCGGGCGTTGCCGATGGTGTGGCCGGAGTTCACGACCTCGAGCAGTGCGAGCTCATCTTCGTGTGCGCGCACGATGTCGGAGAAGCGGCGCAGCAAGTTGGCGCGATCGCCAGGCGTCACCTCGCGCCATGTCTTCAGTGCCTCATGCGAGCGAGCGATGGCCTCGTCGGTCTGCTCGAGCGAGGTCGAGGGAACGGTGGTGACGACCTCTTCGGTGGCCGGGTTGATGACGCTGAACATGATGCTCCTATGTCGGGGAACGAACGGTTGAGGTTACAGGCGCTCGAAGCTGCGGTAGCGCTCCCAGTCGGTGACGGCACTACCGTAAGCCGCGATCTCGACGCGCGCCATGTTGGCGTAATGCGCCTGAACGTCAGCACCGAAGGTCTCGCGGATCCAGCTGGAGCCCTCCCACAGCGCCAGCGCCTCGTTCATCGACGTAGGCACTCGCTCGGAGTCGCTGCCGTAGGCATTACCGGTGAAGATCGGTTCGAGTGCGGTCTTGTTCTCGATGCCATCGAGGCCCGCGGCGATCATGCCCGCGACGGCGAGATACGGATTGACGTCGCCGCCGGGAACGCGGTTCTCTAGACGCAGCGACTGGCCGTGACCGACTAGGCGGAACGCGCAGGTGCGGTTATCGCGACCCCAGCGGATGGCAGTCGGCGCAAATGAGCCCTCGACAAAGCGCTTGTAGCTATTGATCTGCGGGGCGAAGAGCAACGTGAGCTCGCGCATGTGCGCGAGTTGACCGGCAATGAAGGCCTTGCCGAGTTCGGAGAGGCCTTCCTCGCCCTTGTCGTCGGCCATCACCATCGAGCCGTCGGTACCGCGGAACGAGAGGTGGATGTGGCAGGAGTTGCCCTCGCGCTCGTTGTACTTGGCCATGAAGGTCAGCGCCATGTCTTCCTGCGATGCGATTTCCTTGGCACCGGTCTTGTAGACCACGTGGTTGTCGCAGGTGTTGAGCGCATCGCGGTACTTGAACGCGATCTCGTGCTGGCCGAGATTGCACTCGCCCTTCGCGCTCTCGACAGTCATGCCGGCTGCATACATCTCATTGCGGATGCGGCGCAGCAGCGGCTCGACGCGAGCGCCGCCGAGCATCGAGTAGTCGACGTTGTAGAGATTTGCGGGCGTGAGATTGCGGTAGCCGTTGATCCAGGCCTCTTCGTAGGTGTCGAGGAAGACGATGAACTCAAGCTCAGTGCCGACGAAGGCGCCCATGCCTGCGGCCTCGAGTCGATCGAGCTGCTTCTTGAGGACCTGGCGAGGTGAGGCAACGACCGGGCTGCCGTCCTCCCACAGCACGTCGCACAGCACGCCGACAGCCCCGGGCTGCCACGGGATGCGGTGCAGCGAGGTGAGATCAGGGCGCATCACCATGTCGCCGTAGCCGGTATCCCAGGAGCTCATCGCGTAGCCATCGACCGTGTTCATGTCGACGTCGACTGCGAGCAGGTAGTTGCAGCCCTCGGTGCCATGACCGAGAACCTCGTCAACGAAGAACTGTGCGTGGATGCGCTTGCCTGCCAGGCGGCCCTGCATGTCGGTGATCGAGACGGCAACCGTGTCGATCTGCCCGAGCTCGACCTCGCGCTTGAGGGTCTCGACGTCGAGGGGAACGTGCCGGCTCATCCATGCCTCCGTTGCTGGTGCGTGCTCAGTGCTCGAATCGGGCATTCTGCCCGAACTGGTGCGGGGTTAACTCTGCCGTACGACCCCCAGGGCGGGCAGCCCGATACGGATATCGGTGCCCTCGAGAGGCGCCGACCTGGAGTGGTTCCCTCGCCTGCTCATTCGCGAGCGTGGAATCACCCCGCTCGCCTATGGTCTGCCCGTGGCCAGTGCAGCAACCCCCGACCCATTCGACGGGCTGCCGGACGCCGAACGACTGCGCCGCGTGCCCGCAATTGCCGGAGCACTTGCCGCCTCGCCTCTGTCGGGTGGCATCACCAATCGCAACTACAAGGTCACCCTGCCCTCGGGGCCTGTCGTCGTGCGCGCCTACGAGCACGAGTCATCGGCCCTGGCCATCAATCGGGAGAACGAGCACCGCAACTCCGTGGCTGCGGCGGCCTCAGGCGCAGGCGCCGAGGTCATTGAGTACCTGCCCGAGGAGAACCTGCTGATCGTCGGATGGATCGAAGGGCACACCTTCGCCGAGGCCGATGTGCGCCGGCCGGAGAACCTTCCGCGTATTGCCGAGGCGTGCCGGCTGCTGCACTCCGGCCCGCGATTCGTCAATGACTTCAACATGTTCGAGATCCAGGCCCGGTATTTGATGTTGGTACGCGAGCGTGGATTTCGTCTCCCGCCGCGGTATGAGGAGTTCATGCCGCAGGTCGAACGGATACGGCTGGCCATGGCCGCGAGGCCCGAGCCCACCGTGCCCTGCAATAACGACCTGCTTGCAGGCAACTTCATCGATGAAGGGCCGCGCATTCGGCTGATCGACTACGAGTACTCCGGCAATAACGAGGCCAGTTTCGAGCTGGGCAATGTGTGGAGCGAGTCGACCCTGCCCGACGATCTGCTCGAGGTGCTCGTCCACTCCTATTGGGAGGGGCTAGGTACTCAGGAGCTCGCCGCCAAGGTGGCCAGAGCCCGGTTGTGGGGCTTGATGAGTAAGTACGGCTGGACCCTCTGGGCCTCAATCTCGGCCTCGATCAGCCCGATCGACTTCGATTACTGGGGCTGGGGGATGGAGAAGTACGAGCGCGCGGTGGCCGAATTCGACGGTCCTGAGCTCGACAGACTCCTCGATGTACTCACCAAGTAGGTCCGAAATGACCGAAATATTGGTAAATATTGTGTAACAGCCGTCACATATGTCCCGCGTGTCGCACTTTCACGAAGTCACGACGGGAGCAGACTGCGGCCATTAGTGTCCGTGTCCTCGCATTGTCCGAGGGTTTTCGGACTCAACCGCGCTACTGAGGAGGGCACGGTGGCTGATCAATCCACCATGAATGACGACGAACGTCGTCTTGCAGAACTGGGCTACAAGCAGGAGTTGACCCGAAACTGGTCAGGCTTCTCGAACTTCGCCATCTCGTTCTCGATCATCTCGATCCTGGCCGGCTGCTTCACGACCTTCGGTCAGGCCTGGAACAACGGTGGCCCGATTGCCATCTCGCTGGGCTGGCCGCTCATCGCCGCCTTCATCTTGATCATCGGCTTCTGCATGTCCGAACTGGTCTCCGCCTACCCGACCTCGGGCGGCATCTACTGGTGGGCTTCGAAGCTCGGTGGAGCAAAGGCCGGCTACTACACCGGCTGGCTGAACCTGATCGGCCTGCTCGCTGTCATCGCCTCCGTGGCCTACGGTTGCGCGACCTTCTTCGACCTGGCCCTGTGCTCGATCAGCGAATCATGGGCGGCGGGCTACTCGCTCTCGCGCGTATTCATCATGTTCATCATCGTGCTTGCGATTGTGGTCATCCTGAACATCTGGGGCGGCACGATCATGGCCAAGATCAACAACGTCTCAGTGTGGTGGCATGTATTCGGCGCCGCACTGGTCATCTTGATCCTCATCATCCTGCCCGACAGCCACATGAGCTTCAGCGATGTGTTCTCGATGCGCGTCAACAACTCCGGTGGACTGCATGGTGGAGGCACCGATGGCTGGGGCTTCTGGTTCTACGTCCTGCCCCTGGGCTTCCTGCTCACGCAGTACACGATCACCGGATTCGATGCCTCCGCTCACCTCTCCGAGGAGACCCAGGGTGCATCGCAGACCGCAGCCAAGGGTCTGTGGAAGTCGATCTTCTACTCGGCAATCGGCGGCTGGTTCCTGCTCCTCGCCTTCCTGTTCGCGGTTCAGAACGCTGGTGACGTCACCGCAGGTGGTGGCGGTGTCGCTGTCATCTTGAACCAGGCACTCGATGCCAAGGTCGCGGGCTTCGTGCTCCTGATCTCGGCTTTCGGGCAGCTCTTCTGCTCAGTCGCCTGCATGACCAGCACCTCGCGCATGACCTACGCGTTCAGCCGTGACGGTGCTGTGCCGGGTGCTCGACTGTGGGCCAAGTTGAACAAGAACCACATCCCGGCCAACGCAGTGTGGCTGGCAGCAGTGGTGGCCATCGTCATCACCCTGCCTGCTTTGGTCGAGGTCAACATCGGCACCGAGGATGCGCCGATCATCGTGCCGACTGCGTTCTACGCCGTCGTCTCGGTGGCGGTCGTCGGACTCTTCCTGTCGTTCCTGATTCCGATCTTCCTGCGTTGGCGCATGGGCTCCTCGTTCCCGCAGGGTTCGTGGAATCTGGGCAACAAGTGGAAGTGGATGGCACCGCTTGCGTGCATCGAGATCGTCGTGGTCTCGATCTACTTCATCCTCCCGATCACTCCCGCGGGCACCCCGAGCTGGCTGCGCTGGCTCAACGGCTCACCGAGCGCTGAGGATGTGCCGTTCGACTGGAAGTTCGTGAACTACGCACCCTTCCTGACCATCGGTGCACTGATCGTGCTGTGGATTGGCTGGCACCTGTCCGCCAAGAAGTGGTTCACCGGCCCGAAGATGACGATCGACCTGCCCGCAGGTGTCAGCTCCGCTGACGAGATCGCACTCGAGCACGAGCACAAGGGCTACCACCAGCCGCCTAACAGCTAGACGGCGCTAGGTATGCGAAGGGGCGGGTGGCCATGGGCCGCCCGCCCCTCTGCTGTGCCCTGTGCCATGAATGCACGTAGGGCGATGCTCAGCTGCGAACGCGCTCCGAGGTCGGGTCGTAAGGCGACTTCAGCGAAACCGTGATCGGCACGATGCGACCGCCGACATTTACCGACCACTGCGCATCAAGGTAGTCGGGAGTGACGGCCTCGCCGTCGAGCCGGCGCACGTAAGCCAAGCCGACGCAGGCCCCGATCGTGGTGCCGAACGCAGCCGACGTGACCTGGCCAACGCCGACACCATCACGAAGGATGAGTTCTCCGCCCCAGAGCATCGCATCGCTCTCGCCGGCAGTCCACGAGACGAGACGACGGCGAGGGCCAGCGGCCTTGATGGCCTCAAGTGCCGATCGACCCAGGAAGTCGATGTCGGTCTTGAGCTTGGTGGCAAACAGTAGGCCGGCCTCGACAGGCGAGTAATCGGGATTGAGCTCGGGGCCGAACGCGCGGTAGCCCTTCTCCAGACGCAGGCCGCCGATCGCGTAGTAGCCCGCATTGCGAATGCCGAGATCAGCACCAGCCTCGTGCAGGAGGTCGAAGACGCCATTCGCGAATTC
>CALFIA010000137.1 GCA_937876275.1 uncultured Actinomycetes bacterium
CGCAGACAGTGGCCTTGGCGTCATTCTCATTTCGCACAACATGAACGACGTCCTCCAGGTCGCCGACAACATCGCCTGCCTGTACCTCGGTCAGCTGGCTGCGCAGATCTCGGCGAAGGAAGTCGGCCATGGCCAGATCGTGGAACTCATCACGATGGGTCGCACCGGAGACATTGGCCTGAACCCTGAGACCGTCGCGGCAGGAGGCCACGTATGAGCACGCAGCAGACGACCGATGTCGATGTCGCCTCCGCCGGAGACAGTGCTGGTGTAGGACGCGCCCTAGGCGACTACTTCCGCCGGATCAAGGGCGGCGACGTCGGCTCGCTTCCCGCAGTCCTCGGACTCATCGTCCTGGTTGTCATCTTCAGCGTCTTGCAGGGCAATACCTTCTTCACCGCTTTGAACTTCGCCAACCTGCTGAACCAGGGCACGGCAATCATCGTGCTGGCCATGGGCCTGGTCTTCGTGCTTCTCCTGGGCGAGATCGACCTCTCCGCAGGATTCGCGGCGGGCACCTGTGCCGCCGTGCTCGCGGTGACCCTCACTAACTGGGGATGGGCATGGCCGCTGGCCCTCGTTGCAGCGCTGATCACCGGGCTTGTCATTGGCTTGCTGATCGGACTCCTCGTCGCACGTCTGGGTATCCCCAGCTTCGTCGTGACGCTTGCTGCATTCCTGGGGCTTCAGGGAGTCATGCTCCTGATCATCGGAGACGGTGGCACCATCCCGATTCAGAATGACGTGCTTCTCGCCATCATGAACCGCAACATGCCTGTCTGGGCGGGCTGGGTTCTCTGGTTCGTGGTCTCCGCGGGTTACGCGCTCGTCAGCCTTCGTGCGATCACGAACCGTCGGAAGGTTGGGCTTCCCTCGACCTCGACCTCGGTCTGGGCAGCAAAGTCGGCCTCGATCGCTGTCCTGCTCGGCGTTGCCGTGTACCTGCTGAACATCCAGCGACAGATCGTGCGACCGGGCAAAGTGCCTTGCGTCAAGATTGGTCCGCCGAACGAGCCGCTGGGCTGCATTCCGACGATCCAGGGCGTGCCGTGGGCAGTGCTGGTCGTGCTGGTGCTGTTGGTGGTGCTGACCTTCGTCCGCGGGCGCACGTCTTTCGGTCGTCACGTGTACGCGGTTGGCGGAAACGCCGAGGCGGCACGTCGTGCCGGCATCAGCGTCTCCGGCATCAAGATCGCCTGCTTCATGATCTGTTCCTTCCTGGCAGCAATTGCCGGCGTACTTCTCGCCTCGCGCGACAACTCGGTCTCACCGACGACCGGCGGTGCGCAGACTCTGCTGTACGCCGTCGGCGCAGCGGTCATCGGCGGCACGTCGCTCTTCGGCGGACGCGGTCGCGTGATGGATGCCATCATCGGTGGTCTCGTCGTCGCCGTTATCGCCAACGGACTACCGCTGATCACTCAGCAGTCGGGTATCCAGTACGTCGTCACCGGACTCGTGCTTCTCGTTGCTGCCAGCGTCGATGCACTCTCACGTAAACGATCATCTGGCTCAGTTCGTTAGGCGCATCGACCATGGCCACGCCTCTCGCGGACAAGCAGGATCAAGTCCGTCGGAACAACCTGTCGCGGATCCTGCGGCACTTGCATGCGAACGGGCCTGCAAGTCGATCCGATCTGGTCGGGCTCACAGGGCTCAATCGCAGCACCATCGGCGCGATCGTGGCCGATCTGGTGGACGCCGGACTCGTGGAAGAACGTGCGGGTGTGACGAGCACTGTTGGTCGGCCGTCCCTGCTCGTGGCTCCAGTGGCTACCAGCGCGGTTGTTCTTGCCTTCGAGCTTCGAGTCGAAAGACTTATCGGTTCATTGATCGGGCTGGGTGGCGACGTTCTCAAGCGGATTGAGCACCCGCATATGCGAGCCGGCTTCGGCGTCAAGATCGCCGTTGAGCAGATCGTGGCTATGTCGATCACGCTGCTCGAGCACGTCCCCGAAGGCTCAGCGTGGGTGGGAACCGGGATCAGCATCCCTGGAAGCGTGGAAGCCGAGAAGGGTCGAATTCGCCTGGCACCAAACCTCGGCTGGGAGAACGTCTCTCTCGGGGAACCGCTCATGAGTGCGATGAGAGAGCAGTTCGGCGACCCGCCCTTGGTGACTATCCGCAATGACTCAGACCTGGGTGCCATCAGTGAGCATCTTCGTGGTGCGGCCGCAGGTGCGGCCAACATGATCTACATCTCCGGCGAGATTGGTGTGGGCGGTGGCGTCGTTGTCGACAACCGCCTGCTCGACGGCGTAGGTGGCTTTGCGGGCGAAGTCGGGCATATGGTCATTGACCCTGACGGCCCCGAGTGCCGGTGCGGGTCTTTCGGCTGCTGGGAGATGTTCATCGGTCTCGACTCGGTTATTCGTTCTACCGGCAACGATCCAGAATTCGTGGAGCTCGCTGAGACCCTGCGTCAGGCGGATGATCGACGAGAGAGCGCTCTTGTCGGCCTGCAGTCCGTCGGCAGAAGTATCGGCATCGGGATTTCCAATCTCGTGAACATCTTCAATCCGGAGGCCGTTGTTCTTGGAGGACACCTGCGCGAATTACTGCCGTACGTCGAGCAACCCGTCACCGACATGGTCACCCGCGCGCTTCCCGCTTCTCGAGCCGGAGTCCGGATCGTTCCTGCATCGATTGCGATCGGTAGCTCGCTCATGGGCGCGGCGGAGGCGGGTTTCGAGGAGCTTCTCGCGGATCCGATTGGTGTCATGAATTCGTCCAGTGTGCTGATCGCTTCCTGACCACCATGCTGACCATCCGTCATGCAGATGTTCATCTCGTTATCGACGAGAACGATGGTGGTCGTGCTGTCTCGTGGCAGGTGGCCGGCCACGAGATTCTTGGTTCGCAGGGAACCCATGAGATCAACTATGGGATGTATCCGATGGCTCCGTGGGCCGGTCGCTTACGCGACAACGCCGTCACGATAAATGGCATCGAGTACTCCTTGCCGGTCAATTTCGATCCGTGGGCAATTCACGGATTGGTTCTGACGAGTCAATTCAGCGTGATTCGGCATCAGGAAAATCACCTTGTGCTGGAACGCGAGTTCGGGAACAACTGGCCGGTGGCGGGCGGGGTTCGATGCGACTGGATTCTCGACGATGAGGGTCTCACCACCGAGATCATCTGCATATCGACATCTGATGCTTTCCCCGCAGTAGTTGGCTGGCACCCCTGGTTTCGACGGGAGATCTCACATCGAGAGGCCGTCTGGACCACTGACTGCCACGAGCAGCTTCATCGCGGTTCCGATGCACTTCCCACTGGTGAGCGAGTATTGCTCGATCTCGCTGACGGGCCATTCGATGATGTTTTCACCGGAGGCCGCCACGCCTCGATCGAGTGGCCGGGAGTGCTGCGGGTCGATGTCGAGAATTCGCATCCATGGTTCGTGGTCTTCGATGAGTTGCCGAACTTCATTTGCCTGGAACCACAGACCGGCCCTGCGGATGGTCTCTCGGGTGAGCACGCACCCGTCACGATGGTGACGCCCGATCAGCCGTTAGTCATGCGCACCCGGTGGCGCATTACCCGTGCGCAGCAGCAGGGCTCAGCCTGACAGTCTCGCCGGTTCGTGCAGATTCGCCCGCCGCATCGAGAACGCGCATATTGGCGATGACATCCGAAACTGGTACCGGTGGAGTTCCCGTTCCGAGAATCGAGTCGCGCACAGCCGGGTAGTACTCATTCCACCTACCGGGCACGAGGGCAACCTCGCGTGAGCTGAGTTCCTCCGACGCGTCAGGAGTGACGACAGTCGCCGTGAAGTCTGGTGCCTCGATACCCCAAGCGTCTGAGTCGGCGCGAACACCGCCGCGAAGTGCAGCCTCCTGGGTATCTGACCCGACAATGCGGATACCGCCGCGCGTCGCGAAGAGGGTGTATCGAGGCTCGCCAAAGGCGGCAGCCTGGCTGCCGATCAATTCGCTGACGGCACCGCTCTCGTGAAAGGCGGTGATCGCCATGTCGTCGGGTGCAAGACCTGCGTAGCGCACGCTGCGTGCCCACGCGCGGACTTCGACGATCGGGCCGAGCAGCTCAATTGCCTGATCAACGAGGTGGGCTCCGAAATCCAGAAGCACACCGCCAAGATCTGCCGGATCGGCGGACTCGCGCCAGCTGCCGCGAGGTGAGATACGCAGGCGTTCGATTCGTGACTCGAATCGATGCGGGGTGCCGATCGATTCGCTTGCAACGAGGGCCTGCAGGGTCAGGAAGTCTGAGTCCCAGCGACGGTTCTGGAAGGGGTGCACCTGCAGGCCGGCTGCAGTGGCGGCGCCAAGGATTTCCGCGGCGAGTGCCGCGGTGGGAGCAAGAGGCTTATCGACGACGACATTCCAGCCGTTCGCGATCGACGCCATCGCGAGAGGGAAGTGGGTGACATTCGCGCCCGCCACAACTGCA
>CALFIA010000138.1 GCA_937876275.1 uncultured Actinomycetes bacterium
GCTCTTCCGATCTGCAGGGCGGCGCAGGCGACGATGCGCTGACCGGCGGCACCGGCGACGACGCGCCGCTGCGCGCCTTCATCGCGGCGAGCCCCGTCGGCGACCGCATGCATGTCAGCGAAGCCATGCCAGAGGGCGTTGCCCGGGAGTTTGGTCACCTGCTCAGGGTAGGGCAGCGCAGAATCAAGCGAGTGTCATAGCGTCCTGTCATGGCCCCAGCCCTGTCCACCGCAGACACCGTTCTCGAGGAGAGCGAGTGGCGAGAGCGCCGTGCCCGGCATGAGGATCGCGTGCGCCCCTGGGTCGAGCCTCGTCTGGAGCGAAGGAAGAACGGCGGCAAGCATCCGACTGATGACTTCCTCTTCGAGTACTACCCGTATTCAGTCGGCAAGCTGCTCGCCTGGCACCCGGGTTACGGAACTTCACTGCTCGGCAAGGCAGATGAGTACCTGGAGTTCCCGCAGTACGCGCGAGGAGACGCGGGAGTAACAACCAGTCTGACCTGGCTCGCTGATTCGGCTGATCGGATCACTCGGCTCGATCTCGCCATTCGACTTCTCGAAGGAATGAACACCAGGCCCGCGAATACCGGCTGCTTTGGCCTGCACGAATGGGCGATGGTCTATGGGCTCGAACAGAGTGAGATCCGGCACTCCGCGTTCCAGCTTCGGCTGTCGCCCGATGAGATCGTCGACACCGTGCACGATGTCGGCCTGCGCTGCACCCATATAGACGCGTATCGCTTCTTCACGCCTGCCGCGATGCCGCTCAATCCGATCGAGCCCACGCGGGCCACTCAGCCTGAGCTCGATCAGCCCGGCTGCCTGCACGCCAACATGGATCTCTACAAGTACGCGATGTGGTTCAGCCCGTACGTGAACAGCGAGCTCGTCGCTGACTGCTTCGAACTGGCCCGAACAGCACGCACCCTCGACATGCAGGCCTCGCCCTATGACGTCTCCCAGTTCGGGCTCGATCCGATTCGAGTCGAGAATCCCGAGGGCAGGCTCGAATATGCGACCAGGCAGCGTGAGCTTATGAGCGCGGCCCTGCCACTTCGCGATCGATTGCTCACGAGGCTGACACATCTGCGTGACGCAATTCGCGTCTCCTGACTCGTAGCATGGCGGAGCTGACGGGCGCAGATCACATTTCTGAGCATCGGCCATCTCCTGTTCATCCGCGCTTGGTAGCGTCCCGCCCCATGTCACTGCGCTCCGTGGGCAACCACGCCCTCGCTGATATCAGCGGTTCCACCTCTCCCCTGCTCAACGACGCAGCCGGGCTGGAGCAACTGCTCGTCGACGCGTCACTCTCGGTCGGCGCAACCGTGCTCACTCGGCACTCGCATGCCTTCGAGCCTCAGGGAGTCACTGCAGTCGTCGTGCTTTCCGAATCGCACGTGTCGATTCACACGTGGCCTGAATGGGGCGGCGCGACGATCGACGCCTACACCTGCGGTGACCCCGACCCCGTGCAGTTGATTGAGCATGTGATCGCCGGGCTCGAACCATCAGTGATCCACCGTGCCGTCGTTCCACGCACCATTCCCGGTGGCGGCGATGAGCCAGCGTTCAGCTTTGCTGAGTTCATCACTCCTGCCGACCGCTACCAGCACGATCTCAGCAAGGTCTACGTGCAGGGCACATCCGAATTCCAGGATTACCTCATCGGCGAAAGTGCGGCCTGGGGTCGCATGCTCGTTCTCGACGGTGTCGTGCAGAGCACCGAGGGTGACGAATTCATCTATCACGAGGGCATCGTGCATCCGGCCTGCTACGCAGCAGCAACATCCGCTCCCGTCAAGAACGTTCTCATTCTTGGCGGTGGCGAAGGAGCCTGCCTGCGCGAAGCACTGCGCTGGTCGAGCGTCGAGTCGATCACCATGATCGATATCGACGCAGAGGTCGTAGCAGCCTGCCGCGAGCACCTTCCCAACCATCACCTTGGCTCGTTCGATGATCCTCGGGTCACGCTCATTCATGGCGATGCAGTCGCATACCTCGCGGAGATGGCAGACGACAGCTTCGATGTCATCGTCTCCGACATGACCGACCCGGTGGAAAACGGTCCGTCGACCTTCTGCTTTACCGTCGAGTACTTCACCCAACTCAAGCGCATCCTGCGCCCGCACGGAGTGCTTGCCGTGCAGGCCGGCCCCGCATCGCCGGTCGAGATCACCCTCCACGCCAAGGTGATCCGCACGATTCGCGAGGTGTTTCCTTCGGTCATCCCCTACGCCGTTGATGCACCCTGCTATGGCCGCGATCTCGGCTTCATCGTCGCCTCTGCTGAAGACCTCAAATCGCGCCTGACGGTGGAGAGGATCCGCGGTCTCGAGGAGCAGGTCACCGGTGAGCATCGCTGGATCACCCCAGAGCTGCTCGTGGGAAAGATGAGCATCCCGCCCTACCTCACGTCGGCTATCGATGCCCGCAGTGACGTCTACGCCGATTCTGCGCCGCCGTCCACAGCCGGCGCCGCCGGTTGGGAATCCTGAGCAACCGCAACGGTCTTCAGCCACGAAAGCGATGTCCGTTGCCGCGTTCGGCCCGCGTCGATCACCCCTTACTGCCGATTATTCGCAGGTAGCAAATCTGGATTTCACGACTCCGTCGACCTCCTGATACGTTTTCACCAACATCCAGAGCGACTGAGAGATCTGGCTCTTTGAAGTCGCAGCAACCCTCACGGGTGCTAATGCCAGAGACGATGTGGAAGGAAGAAATTTTCTGAGTGCTGCCCACCTAGGTCAACACATCCACGACTTATCCCTGTCCCGCACCACCACTAAAGGAGAAACACCATGACCATCCGACTTGGCGACGAGGCCCCCAACTTCACCGCAGAGACCACCGACGGCACCATCACCTTCCATGACTGGAAGAACGGCGCCTGGGCAGTCTTCTTCAGCCACCCCGCAGACTTCACCCCCGTCTGCACCACCGAGCTCGGTGCGACCGCAGGCCTGAAGGCAGAGTTCGACAAGCGCAACGTCAAGGCCATCGCGATCTCGGTTGACTCCGTCGACCAGCACAACGCATGGGCCGGTGACATCGGAGAGGTCACGGGCAACGCCCTGAACTTCCCGATCATCGCTGATCCCGAGCGCGCAGTGTCGAACGCCTACGACATGCTGCACCCGAACGCCGGTGACACCTCCACCGTGCGCTCGGTCTTCATCATCGATCCGGCCAACATGGTTCGCCTTACCCTGACCTACCCGAAGTCGGTCGGCCGTAACTTCGACGAGATCCTGCGCACGATCGATGCTCTGCAGCTCACCGACAAGTCGACCGTTGCGACTCCGGCTAACTGGAAGGCCGGCGACAAGATCATCGTCGCCCCGACCGTCTCCACCGCTGACGCCATCGAGAAGTTCGGCGCCGTCGAGGAGCTCAAGCCGTACCTGCGCTACATCCCCGCATCCGCGGTCAAGTAACTCACGCATAACCTCGAAGGGCCCGGGAGCAATCGCTCCCGGGCCCTTCGCATGTTCAGTGCGGTACTACCAGCGCGGCAATGCCTTGCCCGGGTTGAGGATGTTCTCGGGATCCCACGCAGCCTTGATCCGCGAGTGCAGATCGATAGCCACGGCATCGAGTTCCTGGGCTAGGAAATCGCGCTTGAGGGTGCCCACGCCGTGCTCACCGGTGATCGTGCCGCCGCAAGCAAGGGCCACGGCCAGGATCTCGTTGAAGGCCTCCATCGCACGAGCGGCAGCTGCCGCATCACCACGGGGAATCACGATCGTGGGGTGCAAGTTGCCATCACCGGCGTGACCAAAGGTCGCGATCATGACGTCATGCTTCGCGGAGAGCTCAGCGATCATCGTCATCGCACGTGCAAGTTGCGAGCGTGGAACGGCCACATCGTCGAGAAGCCAATCGCCCATCGTCTCGAGAGCAGGGATGGCCATTCGACGAGCTCCGAGCAGCATTTCGGCCTGCTCGGGGTCTTCGGAGCGGTAGACCTCGACTGCCCCCTCGCGTTCACAGATCTCGAGAAGCAGGTCAGCCTCGGCAATACCGGCATCACCCGGCGCATCCGATTGCGCGATAAGGAGCGCTTCCGCGGATGTATCGAGCCCCATCGGTCGCCAAGTCTCGACCGCCTGGATGGTGGTGCGGTCCATCAGCTCGAGCATGCTCGGGGTCAGCTTCGTCATGATCGCCTCGACTGCGCGACCGGCAGATGCGATGTCAGGGAACACGGCAACCGCAGTGGTGGCGGGCGGCGGTAGCGGGCGCAGCTTGAGTCGGGCCATCGTGACGATGCCGAGGGTGCCCTCACTGCCGACCATGAGACCGGCGAGGTCGTAGCCCGCGACTCCCTTGACGGTCTTACGACCCAGGCGCGTGATGCGACCATCGGCGAGAACGACTTCGAGGCCGAGCACCGCATCGCGCGTGACTCCGTACTTCACGCAGCACAGGCCACCGGCATTCGTGTTGACGTTGCCGCCGATGGAACAGAAGTCCTTACTTGCAGGGTCAGGGGCGTACCAGAGACCGTGCCCCGCGACATGCTCGCGAAGATCTGTGTTGAAGATGCCTGGCTGGGTCTCGACATAGCCATTCGAGATGTCGACTTCGAGAACCGAGTTCATCTTCTCGACGCAGACAATGAGCGAGCCGTCGATCGCGTTCGAACCGCCCGAGAGTCCGGAGCCCGCGCCACGCGGCACCACCGGCACACGATGCTTATGGGCCGCCTTCATTACTTCGGAGACCTGCTCGGTCGTACGCGGGAACACCACCGCGAAGGGCTCGCCTACCTCAGAGCCTGTCGAGCGATCCTGCTTATACGTGGGGAGTCGATCGGGATCAGTGACGACGTCACCATCAGCGAGAACCGCGGCGCATGCGGCCAGGACGGCATCCTCATCAGTCACATGGGCAAGGCTAGCCTGAGCCCATGACCACCGGTGACCGCCCGCCTCGCAGTGCTTTCGTTCTTCTTGCCCTGGTGATGGGCGCGATTGTCGCGAACATCAATCTGAGCATCGCGAACGTGGCACTCCCCACCATCGGTCACGATCTGAATGCCTCGCAGGATCAGCTGACAGGTATTGCCAATGCATTCGCCCTCGGCCTGGCCTCGACGGTTCTCTACCTCGGCACCATCGGTGATCGGTACGGGCGAAAGCTGCTCTTCGTACTTGGTGGCGTGCTCACCATCCCCACGGCGATGCTCGCGGCCTGGGCACCCAATGCCGAGATGCTGACCGTCGCGCGCTTTCTCGGCGGTATCGCAGCCGCACTGCTCTTCCCGACAACACTCTCGCTCATCAATGCTCTCTACAAGAACAAGGCGAAGGTCGGCGCGATCGCGCTGTGGTCAGGTATCGGCGGCGGTGGCGCGGCACTCGGCCCGCTGATCGGCGGCTGGCTGCTCGAGAGCTACTGGTGGGGTTCGGTCTTCCTCATCACGCTGCCGCTCGACATCATCGCGCTGATCGTCGGCCTAATCGTGCTGCCCTGGCATGCCAGCGAGGAGCGCTTCACGGTCGATCACCTCGGTGGCATCCTCTCGGTACTCGGCGTCGGCGGCCTTGTTCTCAGCATCGAGATCGCCGATAGGGGCTTCACGCCCGGCTGGTTCGCGCTCTTCTTCAGTGCTCTGATCGCTCTCGCGCTTTTCTTCTGGCGCCAGACCAAGGCACCTCGCCCGCTCATCTCGCTCCCCCTCGCCAAGGCACGCACCTTCTGGGTCGCCTTCGTCGCCGGCGCCATCACCTTTGGCTCGCTTATCGGTGCGATGTTCATCGGCCAGCAGTTCACCCAGAACGTTCTTGGGTACACCACCTTCCAAGCGGCTGAGGTCGTGCTTCCTGCAGCGATCTTCACCGCTCTTGGCGGTGCATTGGGCGGCAAGCTCTGCAATGGCAAGGGTTCGAAGTTCACCTTCATGCTCGGCTTGGGTTCCGTCGCACTCGCTTTCACCATGATGCTCATTACCTGGACTGATCAGGCGAAGGTTGGCTGGATCCTCGCGGCCTACACCTTCATGGGCCTTGGCGTCGGACTCGCCTCAACGTCTGCATCGCGTGCACTGATGTCGTCCGTTCCGCCAAGCCGCGGGGGCATGGGCTCATCGTTCCTCGACCTCACCCGCGACTTCGGTGGAGCGATCCTGCAGGCGCTCATGGGCGGCTTGCTCGCCGCTGCCTACGCGAGCCACATGCTCGCCTCGATTGCATCGGCTCCATCCGAGGAAACGTCAAAGCTCACGAACCAGGTTGCTGATCAGCTCACGAGTTCGTTCACCAGCGCCGCTGATGTCGCGCAGCAGTACCCGACCTACTCCACCGACATCCTCTCGGCGGCATCGCAGGCCTTCACCGACGGCAAGAGCGTCGCCATCGTTGTTGCACTGGCCATGACCCTTATCGGCCTCGCCCTCGTGCTCGTGCGGTTCCCGGGTAAGGCGAAGGAAGAGGCCTTCTACGAACAGGTCGCAGAGATGGACACCACCAAGCCTGCTGCCGGCGTGACCGCAACCAACTAAAGCGAATCGTCAGCCGAGAGGTGCCCGCGCCAGCGTGACAAGGAAGTCGCCCGCCGGGTCTGTCCACTGTTGCACGACGTCGAGTCCGACCTCAGCCAGTTCGGAAGCAACCTGCGGTGCAGTGAACTTCGTCGAGACCTCAGTCTGAATCCACTGACCATCTGCGATGTCGAGGGTAATGCCGAGCCCGGGGATGCTCACATGCTGATCGCCGAGTGCGATCAGGCGCATCTCGATGCGGCTCTTCTCGGCTACCCACGGCGCGTGGTGCCTAAAGCCTGCAAGATCGAAGTCGGCATCCAGCTCGCGATTCATCACCGCGAGCGCGTTGAGATTGAACTCGGCCGTGACGCCCTGGCTGTCGTTGTATGCATCCTCGAGTCGCGATTCGGGTTTCACGAGGTCAGTACCCAGCAGGATGTAGTCGCCCGGGTCAGCGATCGAACCCAGGTGCGTCAAGAACGCTGTGCGCCCCTCGGGGTTGAAATTGCCAATCGTCGAGCCGAGGAAAGCGATCAGGCGATTGCCGCCTCGCGGAAGATGAGCGAGATGGGCATTGAAGTCGCCCACCAGGCCGGAGATTCCTAGCCCGGGATGCTGCGCCGCGATCTGCTCGGAAGCATCGCGCAGGGTGCTCTCGGCGCAGTCCATCGGGCCGAAGGTCTGCAACGAGCCATGTCGACGCAGTGCATCGATCAGCAAGCGCGTCTTGTCTGACGTACCCGAACCCAGCTCAACCAACGTGTTTGCATCGGTGATTGTTGCGATCTCATCGGAATGCGCAGCGAGAATCGCACGCTCTGCCTCGGTCGGGTAGTACTCAGGCAGTCGAGTGATCTGATCGAAGAGATCGGAGCCTCGCTCGTCATAGAACCAGACCGGCGGCATCCACGGTGTCGGCGAGATCAGGCCCTCTCGGGTCTGTTCTGCCAAGTGCTTGCCCCACTGCTGCTCATCGAGCTGAACATCAATCCGGATATCCGGCGTCACTAACCCTCCCGGCCGTGCGAGGCACGAGCAGAGTCATCGGCAAGCGGGGAGGAACCGGCAACATCGCGAGCCAGACGCAGCCCGGAGAACGCCCAACGCGACGAGGCAGGGAAGAAGTTGCGGTAAGTGCGACGCGAATGCTGAAGCGGCGTGACGCAGGCTCCACCGCGCAGCACGTACTGATTCACCATGAACTTGCCGTTGTATTCGCCAACAGCGCCAGGTGCAGGAACGAAGCCCGGGTATGGCGAGTAGGAACTCGAGGTCCACTGCCAAACCTCGCCGAAGAACTGCGAGGGGCCATCAACAGCATGCTCGCGGCGGTAACGCGGGTGAATATCGTCGAGGATGCGCTCATCGCGAGCATTCACTGACTCCGCGACAGCTTCCCATTCAGCTTCGGTCGGAAGTCGGTAACCCGCCCAGCGTGCGAACGCCTCGGCCTCGAACCAGCTGATGTGCACCACTGGATCGAGCTCATTGATCGGCTGCAAGCCTTCAAGGGTGAACACATGCCAGCCGTTATCGCGTTTAACCCAATACGCAGGGGCATTCCAGCCCTCGCTCTGCACGGTGAGCCAGCCCTCCATATGCCAGTACTCGTGCGTGGAGTAGCCGCCGGCCTCCATGAAGTCGAGCCACTGGCCGCACGTGACGAGTCGATCCGCGATCTCGAACGGGCGCAAGTACTCGGTGTGCCGCGGCCCTTCATTGTCGAAGTGGAATGCGGAGCTCTCGTGACCAATGTCGACAAGACCACCGTCAAGCGACGACCAGGTGATGTCGCGAATCGAGCGAGCCTGGATCGCCGACTCGAGGGACGACTCACGAGGCGCCGCCTGGAGATACGCCGGGTGATTCGGATTCAGCGAGAACAGATGCTTGATGTCCATCAGCAGCAGCTCTTGATGCTGCTCTTCATGGTGGCCGCCGAGTTCGATCAGTTCTTCGATCGCTGCATCATCCGCGAGGCCATCACCGAGCGCTTCGACAACAGCAGCGTCGACGAAGCGCCGATACTCGGCCACCTCATCGACCGAGGGGCGAGTGATCAATCCGCGCTGCGGCCGAGGCTGACGCTCGCCTACGGATTCGTAGTAGCTGTTGAACAGGAAACCGAAGCGAGGATCGAAGACGTCGTAGCCGTCGACCGAGGAAAGGACGAACTCCTCCCAGAACCACGTGGTGTGAGCCCGATGCCACTTCGTGGGGCTGCAGTCCGGCATCGACTGCTGGCTTTGATCCTCAGGTGTGAGGGGTGCGGCCAACGCCTCGGTGCGATCACGCACGGCGGTAAACCGGGCGATGAGATCGACCGGAGCGACCCGCACCCTCGCTGACATGTATCCAGCCTAGATAAGTGGAGTCGACGAGGGCCACCCCGAGGGCCCATCCCGACTCAATGGGGCTAAACCCTGAATATCGGGGCAATTCCGTCACATCCGCTTTCCTTGGGGCTCAGTCCCTAAGTCGTAACGCGACGACCAGGCGTATCCGCGGTCCGCCAGCCGCTACGCCTCGCGAGCGAACTCGTACGGCGCATCGGTTTCCATGAAATCGGCAGAAGATTGGCCAGCGCGAACCGGGCCACTATCAATCTCGAGCCGCATGACTGGCGCCCCCGCATTCAACGAAAGGTTGTCGAGGTCAATCCAGAACACGTTCGGAGTATCGGTGAGCTCAACGAAGTAACGCCGACGCCCCTGATCACTGACCACTCGGAAAATTGTCGGCGAAATGTTGGGATGCTCAGGATCACTCTCGTGAAGGATCGGAACCGACACGTTGCGGATAATGGACAGCACAGTGGCTACGGACATCACTTCGTCATCAACCGCTCGAGCCTGCGAGAGATACCAACTAGCGCGCACGAAGCGATCCGCAGCGCGTTCCGTGCCCGGCAGCATCGAACCCTCCAAGGACATCCAGTACTCGGTCAGTGCGAGCTGCTTGTCGTACGTCGGCTCATTCGTCATCACCTGGAATTCACGACCATGATGGATGACGAGTCCTTCATCGAGGTACTCGCAGATCGCAGAATCACCAGAGGCGTCAGACAGCGAAAAGTGGGCTGTCGGTGAAGCGTCGCCAGGCACCTTGATCCCGACTACCTGGAACGGATCCGTCCTCAGCACCGATACCGCTTCAGCAACTGTCGCAAAGGAATCAAGCACCCACTGCACCCATGCCGCGACGCTCATCCCTGCGCGCGAAACGTCTCGCTCTCCGTATTCCGCGGAGGGCAGGTACAGCAAGTTCGCAGTGAGCCCGGCAGTGTTGATGCCATCGAAGGCGATGCGGTCATAGGCCGTGGCCACCAGCGATCCAAATCGCGACGTCCATGTGAAGGGATCCTCCTGCGCGCCACCCTGACGTTCGATTCCACTCGGCAAGGCCCACGCCGCGATATCCAGAGGGATAAACCAGTCCATGGTGCGGCCCGTGACGACGCTGCCGGCCGGGCCCAAGTACGTAACTCGACTGCACATAAAGCGCACGCTATCTCGCCGTCCAGCGACTAGAGAGCAGCCTCTCGAAGATCCGTGCGTGCGCTCCCCAGATACCGACGGCTCGGAATCTCAGGGGCTGCTCATCCGCCGATTACCTCGTTTGCAGCGGGATAACAGGAAGGGACGGGCGTAGGACGTCACATCGCTATGAGGCAGAATACGATCCCCCGGCCCCGTAGCTCAGGGGATAGAGCAGAGGTTTCCTAAACCTTGTGTCGGATGTTCGAATCATCTCGGGGCCACCAGTTTCTCCGGCAGCCGTCGGCTATCACTTCGGCGGAGCATGAATCGCGGCTAACTTGGGCTACGACTCGAGCTCGCCCATCACCCGCGGTTGAATGGGCCCATGACCGAGACCACTCAGCCCATCCTGTCCAGCGGCACATTCACCCTTGGCGCGAAGGGCTCCGACCCGGTGACCGTTCGTCGACTCGGGTTCGGCGCCATGCGCATCACGGGCGCTGGCATCTGGGGCAGCCCGCCGGATCACGACACCGCGATCTCGGTTCTTCGCCGTGCCGTCGAACTCGGCGTCGACTTCATCGACACGGCAGATGCATATGGGCCGGATGTCAGCGAGAACCTCATTCGCGAGGCGCTGCATCCCTATGACCATGTGATGGTCGCAACCAAGGGCGGCCTGACACGACAAGGGCCCGATGCCTGGGAAGCCGTCGGTCGCCCCGCTTACCTGCGCCAGTGCGTGCAGATGTCGCTGCGCCGACTCGGCGTCGAGCGCATCGACCTGTGGCAGCTGCACCGCATCGATCCGCAAGTGCCGATGGCCGATCAGTTCGGTGAGATCGCGGAGTTGCAGCGCGAGGGCTTGATTCGGCACGTTGGCCTGTCTGAGGTGTCGGTTGATGATGTGCGCGCCGCGAGCGAGTACTTCGAGGTCGTCAGCGTGCAGAACCACTACAACGTCGGTGCGCGCGCCAGTGAAGAACTCTTGCAGTACAGCCAGGCGAATGGCATCGGCTTCATCCCGTGGTTCCCGCTGGGCGGCCGTGAACTGGTGGCAGCCAACAGCCCGCTCTCGGCGATCGCTGCACGCGTCGGCGCCACTGCAGGCCAAGTTGCACTTGCCTGGCTGCTACGACACTCGCCCGTCATATTGCCGATCCCTGGCACGGGCTCCATTGCACACCTGGACGAGAACTGCGCGGCCGCGCTCGTAGAACTGGACGACGCCACCATGGCCGAACTGGATCGACTCTCCCCCGCGTAACCAGTTCATGGCCTGGGAATCGTGGACTCGACATCGAATTCCAGCACATCCCGTGTGGTCTGACTTGAGGTCACGAGGGCGACTCCCGAATACTCTGGCGCTGTGATCCAGCGTCGACACCCCCTCGCGGCTGTAGTCGTGGTGGGCATCACGGTTCTTTGGACGATTCCCACAATCGGTCTCTTCGTTACATCGCTCCGCCCCCGCTGGGAGGTCTTTGACTCCGGCTGGTGGACCGTCTTCACGAATCCCAGCTTCACGCTTGAGAATTACCGAGTCGTGCTGACCGGCGGTGATGTCCTCCCTGAGGGCATCACCCCCTACTTGTTCAACTCCTTCGCCATCGCGATCCCGGCAACCTTCTTCACGGTGCTCTTCGGCTCAATGGCCGCGTATGCCCTCACGTGGCTGCCGATTCGCGGGTCGACGGCAATCCTGATGGCGATTGTCGGATTGCAGGTGGTGCCTATTCAGATGGCGCTTCTCCCGCTACTCGAACTGTTCAGCAAAGGCTGGTCGATCGGACCGATCCCCCTATTCCCCGTGCTCACGGATCCGGAAACCGGTCGATCCCTGCTCGCTGGCAACTACATCACTCTCTGGATTGCGCACACCATGTTCGCACTGCCGCTCGCGATCTTCCTCATCTACAGCTTCGGCGGGCGCATGCCTCGCGAGCTCTTTCATGCCGCGCAAGTGGATGGGGCAAGCCATCCCGTTATCTATCGGCGCATCTACCTGCCGCTGATGATTCCCGCACTGGCCAGCATCATCATCTTCCAGTTCCTCTGGGTCTGGAATGACCTGCTCGTTGCCCTCACGTTTGTCGGCGGCAGTTCAGGTGTTGCCCCCATCACCGCTTACCTCGGCTACCTCAACGGAGGCTTCGGCGAGAACCAGCACCTGCTGACGGCCGCAGCCTTCGTGGCCATGGTCGTTCCGCTCATCGTGTTCTTCTCGTTACAGCGGTACTACGCCCGAGGCTTCACGCCGAGTGGACTCATCAGGGATAGGTCTGCTTGACGCTTCACTCGTGAAAGTTCTTGGTGACGGATCGCTACTTCGGAGCAGGCAGGTTGCTCGAGGTGTTGATCGTGATGGTAAGCGGATTACCTATCTTGCCGCTTCGGACACCCTTCATGGTGCCCTTACCCGAGATGCCGGCGAGCGACCCCGTGCCGCCGAGGAATCGCGAAGGCCCAACGAAAGTGGTGGTCGAGTCGCTCACCGTGGTGTGCGAGTTGAAGGCAATTCCCGCTTTGGCCCCATCCTTGGTGGTGATAGTGATCTGCGCGGATCCAGGACCCTCACCATTCATGTAGGCGAATGCTCCATCCCATTCGGCGCTCACAGGAGCACCATTCCAGGTTCCATTTCCCACGAAGTGCACCGTGCCGTAAATCATCCCGCCGTCCATGTCGTGCCTGTTCATGGAGTCCAACTGCAGCTTCAAGACGATGTGCTGCTTACCTGACGCTGCATGGGCTGGCAGAGCAACCGTTACGCCCCCCGCGAGCAATGCGGCAACCAATGCCACTGCTACCAGGACACGTTGAATGAGGCGGTTCATGGGACTCCTTTGGCGACAAAATTCGGCTCGATGATGGCATCCGGACTGCCTATTCGTCAGTCCAAATTCAAGTGAAATTCAGGTGATGAAGAATGCACGATTCTTTTCAGATGTTCATTCGAGAAAGTGGCGAGGTGATGCGCACCAGGGACTGAGAGGTTTGGAGCTTCGCCCCTGAAGGAAACACTTGTCAGGTAACTACTTCGGCGCAGGCAAGTTGCTCGAGGTATCGATCGTAATGGCGAGTGGACTGCCCAGTACGCCGCTCCGGACACCCTTCATGATTCCCTTACCCGAAATTCCGGCGAGAGATTCCGTGCCACCAAGGAATCGAGTCTTGCCGTTGAACGTGGCCACCGAATCCTTCACGGTCGTAAGCGCATTGAAGAAAATACCTGCCTTTGCACCGTTGTTGGTGATGAGTGTGATCTGTGCTGACCACGGGCCTTCACCGTTCATGTAGGTGAATGCACCGTCCCACTGCACCTTCACCGGCGAGCCGTTCCAGGTTCCTTTACCGGCAAAGTGCATCGTGCCGTACGTAGAGCCGCCGTCCATCTCGTGCTTGTCCATGGAGTCCAACTGCAGCTTTAAGACGATGTGCTGCTTGCCTGACGCTGCATGAGCTGGCAGAGCAACCGTTAGGCCTCCCGCGAGCAATGCTGCAATCATCGACACTGCTACCAGGACACGTGGAATGAGGCGGTTCATGGGACTCCTTCTCGTGAGAATGCTCGGAAAGATGATGGCACGTGAACTGACTTCTCTTCAGGAGAACTTTCCGTGGAACCCAATCGATGAATGATGGAAAGTTCTTTTCAGCAGGTGCGGTCCGCATTCAGAGAGGCCTGACGCTTCAAGCCTGGCATGAAATGCGATCCCCGTGGTTTCTGGAAGTGGTGGTGGAGGTACACACGTGCCAGGCTGAGGCATGAGCAATCCTCGCCCCCATAACAGCACAGGCGCATTCTGGGTTTACCTCGCCATCGCAGCCATCGCGCTGATCGGTACCGCCTACTTCAACATCAAGGGCTTTGCTGAGCCGTCGGATTCAATTTTCGTGGCGTGGTTTGCCAACTCAGCGGTGACTTCCTTGACGATCGACCTCTGCGCGGTCGCGAGCGCTGCCTCGATCTTCATCATCCTCGAGGGCCGTCGACTTGGCATGCGCTGGTACTGGCTCTACGTCATCGCCTCGTTTGTCACGGCCGTGGGTTTCACCTTCGCCCTTTTCCTTGCCATGCGTGAGCGCAAGATGGCAGCGATCAAGGGTGACGGGAAGTAGCGAGGTTTATCGTTATCTCGTGCGCGCTTCCGGCTGATGAAAAGACTTGCGGCGCCATGAACGAATGGCAGCCCCAGGCTGCACGACTAGGCTTCCTGCATGCGAATGGGACTCCTGGCGTACGGCGCCATTGGGCACGAGCACAACCTTGCGGTCCAGGCCACTGAGGGGCTTGAGCTAACTGCGGTCTGCGACGTGAATCCTGAGCGCATCGCTGCCGCTCGTGAACTCGCGCCCAATGTGGCCGTCTTTTCCAGCGCCGAGGAGATGCTCGATTCCGGCCTTGTCGACGTAGTCGTGGTGTCGACTCCCCCGAATACGCATCACTTCTGGGCCATGGAGGCGTTGCGCCGGGGCATCCACGTCGTGCTCGAGAAGCCGATGGCTCTCACGGCCCACGAGTGCGATGAAGCGATGGCGCTTGCACGCGAAAAGGGCCTGACTCTGATCGTGTTCCAGAACCGCCGGTTCGACGCTGACTTCGTCACTATCCGTCGACTCATTCGCGAGGGCGCCATCGGCGAGGTGTTCCAGTACGACAGCTTCGTCGGCGGCTACTCGCGTCCGTGCGACTACTGGCATTCCGATGTCGCAGTTTCCGGCGGTGCCATCTTCGATTGGGGCTCTCATTACCTCGATCAGATTCTTGATCTCTTCGATCAAGACATCGCGCATGTCTCGGGCATGAACCACAAGCGTCATTGGAATCACGTGACCAATGCTGACCACTCGGTCGTCACGATCACCTTCGCCGACGGAACCCAGGCCACCTTCGTCAATTCGGATCTCTCAGCCGCACGGCCCCCGAAGTTCCGGGTGTTCGGCACGCAGGGTGCAATCGTCGCCGACTGGAATCCGGCAGCAGAGCCAGCCGTGGCTGATCTTCCGGCACTGGTGACCATCTACGGCACCGATGGCTCCTCACGCTCCGTCACCCTCGATGAAGTGCCGGCGTACACCTTCCATCGCGAGCTTGCTGAGCATCTTGCGTCGGGGGTATCCATGCAGGTCTCTGCGCAGCAGTCGCGCGATGTCGTGGCCGTGATGGAAGCCGCGGAGGAGTCGGCGAAGAACCTCGGTCGCCAGGTCGTTCCTGAACTGCTGCGGTGACCAACGTTCGCTGGGGAATTCTCGGTGCCGGCTGGATCGTGCAGCAGGCGACCGGCGCCGCGCTGCGATCAGCTGAGGGAGCTTCCCTTCAGGTCGTCGCCGCTCGCGATCACGGGCGCGCCGAATCGGTCGGTGCCGCACGAGCGGTCACTGACTATCGCGCGGTAATCGAGGCCGAGGATGTCGATGCGATCTACATCGCTCTATCCAACGAGGCGCATCTTCCCTGGATCCTTGCAGCGGTGGAGGCGGGCAAGCATGTGGTGTGCGAAAAGCCCCTGACCCTTTCTCCGCAGGACACGAGATCAGCATTCGCTGCGGCGGAGCGTGCTGGTGTGCTGCTCGTGGAGGCAGTGTGGTCGCGCTGGCACCCGCGAATCGAACGAATCGTCGATCTAGCACGCCGCGGTGATCTCGGCGAGATCGAGAGCTTTCTCGGAACCTTCACCTTCCCTGAAGTCACTCCGGGCAACTACCGACTCGAGGCCGAACGCGGTGGCGGCGCCCTCTTCGACGTCGGCATCTATCCCCTGCACGTGCTCGCCGCCTGCCTGCCTGACACCGCACTCCGACCGTCATCTGTGGAGCGACACGAACAAGACGGTGTCGACCTCACCACTCGAGCCACTCTCGAGTGGGAGCACGGTAAGGCGAGCATCGCGGGCTCCTTCGAGATGCCCGAGTCGCAGCGACTCGTGATCGTCGGAAGCCTGGCAACTGTCACGATTGACGACGATCAAGCGTTCACCAGTTGGAAGGCCCCGGCAACACTGACCATCGGATCGAGCACTGAGACCTTTGCGCCTGCTAACGCCTATCAACGGATGTTCGAGGCCGTCACTGCTCGAATCCAAGGACTAGACGCCTGGGTCATGCCCCGCGAGGAGTCCGAACGCGTGGCTGAGTTGGTCCACCTGATTCAGACGTGGCAGGCCTGACGCCTGTCACGCGCAACGCGGATCAGGCGCCGGCACCGGTAAACGTGAGTGAGCCAAGCGGGCCGTAGTTCAACTCGTACTTTCCATCGATAAATGGCGTCGGCTCGCCCATCGTGCCCGTGATGATCGAGTCGCCCGCCTTTACTTCGCGTCCATTCTCGAGAAGCAACTTAATGGCGAGCGCCAGAGCCTCCCAATGACTCTTGAGCGTTACGTCAGCCGTGCCGCCGGTGAGAACCGGCACGCCGTCGCGAGTTCCGCGGAGTTCCACCGAGTCGACATCAACGCTTGACGTCGGAACGTAATCACCCAGGACAACCCCGCGCGCAATCGCGTTATCAGCAATCACGTCGACGATGGGCGTATTACTGAGGGGGCCATCGCCGAACGGGAAGTCGGGAAGTTCAACGGCCGGGGCAACCTCAGTTGCGATGCCGCGCAATTCCTCGGCGGTTACCGGAGCAGTGATGTCTTTCGAGAGCTTGAACGCGAGTTCACCCTCGACAAATCCGCGCACGTAGGGAGAGGTGTCGACAATCGAACCGGCCGGGTGAACCATCTCGCGCCAGAGGGTGCCCACCAGCGGGATGTGTTCCGCGAACGGGCAGACCGCTGCGCCACAGCCGAACTTGTATCCGAAACGATCACCGGCAACGGGGAGCCCGTCAGCAACCTTGGCACCGAAGGCGTAAGCCTCGTCCATAGTCGAGACGAGTCCGGCCTTTGACGGCGATGGCACCGAATCGGAGTTGGTCCAGCCATCGATGTAGGTCTGCATGTTGGTCGATGACGAGCAACCTGCTAACAGGAGTGCAGTAGTGGTCG
>CALFIA010000139.1 GCA_937876275.1 uncultured Actinomycetes bacterium
GCCCGCTATGCACGAGCAGAGGCCGAGTTCGAGGCTCTTGGCGGCTACGCCGTCGAGTCACAGGCCGCTGCGATTGCCGCGTCTGTCGGGCTCGAGGAACGCATCCTGGCGCAGCCACTCGGAACACTCTCAGGCGGACAACGCCGTCGTGTTGAACTCGCTCGCATTCTTTTCAGCGGAGCAGATGTGCTACTGCTCGACGAACCGACCAACCACCTTGATGCAGATTCGATCAAGTGGCTGCGCAAATTCCTGATGACTTACGAGGGCGGATTCATCGTCATCAGCCATGACACCGAACTGCTGGGAGACACTGTCAACAAGGTGTGGCATCTCGATGCCACCAGACGCGAACTCGACGTGTACTCCATGGGATGGTCGACATACTTGACTGCGCGCGAAACTGACGAGCGTCGTCGAAAGCGCGAACGCCGCAATGCCGAGCAACAGGCTGAAGTTCTGCGCAACCAAGCTGATCGCATGCGTGCCAAGGCTTCAAAGGCCAAGGCAGCGCAGAACATGCTGCGCCGTGCCGACACCCTGATCGCAGGTCTCGCCGATGTCCGTCAGAGCGACAAGGTGGCCAAGCTGCGATTCCCCGAGCCCAAGCCATGCGGCAAGGTACCTCTCACTGCAAGCGCACTTTCGCGCTCCTATGGGTCACTCGAGGTGTTCACCGATGTCGATCTTGCGATTGACCGGGGGAGCAAGGTGGTTATTCTCGGGCTCAACGGCGCAGGCAAGACCACATTGCTCCGAATCCTCGCCGGTGTCGATAAGCCCGACACCGGCACCATCGAGCCCGGTCACGGAGCGGTGGTGGGCTACTACGCGCAGGAACATGAAACCCTGGACCCGAATGCCTCGGTGCTCGAGACAATGCAGCGAGCCGGCGGGCATCTCGATGATGCGAAACAGCGCACTGTGCTTGGCTCATTCCTGTTCCAAGGCGACGATGTCAGCAAGCCCACCGGTGTTCTCTCCGGCGGCGAGAAGACTCGGTTGGCCCTGGCCTGCCTCGTGGTCTCGGGCGCAAACGTTCTGCTACTAGACGAGCCCACTAACAACCTTGACCCGGCAAGCCGCGAGGAAGTCCTCAGCGCACTGCGCAGTTACGAAGGTGCGGTCATCCTCGTCACCCATGATCCGGGTGCGGTCTACGCACTCGAACCCGAGCGCGTCCTCATACTTCCCGATGGCGACGAAGACCTCTGGAGCGATGACTATGCCGATCTTGTCGAGTTGGCCTGATCCGATGAACACTGTCTTTGATGCCGATGGCGTGCGCATTGTCGATTCGGGTAGCCGGCTCGACGTGATTTTGTGCACTCCTGATAACCGCAATGCCCAGACTCCCAAGACGTGGGCAGCGCTCGCCGGTGCGCAACACTTCATCTCGGCAACGACACGTGTTGTGGTTCTCACCGGGGAGGGCGTCAGCTTCAGCGCCGGCCTCGATCGATCCATGCTCGGAGCCCCAACCGCAGACAATCCCGTCACGCTGGCCTCACTCGGCATGGCGGGCGATGCAGCCCTCCGCGAATTCATCACTACCGCCCAGTCAGCCTTCAGCTGGTGGCGTGACTGCGAAGCCCTCACCATCGCCGTGGTCCAAGGTCACGCGATCGGAGCCGGCTTCCAGCTCGCGCTGGCGTGCGACTTGGTGCTGGCCATGCCCGATGCAAGCTTCGCCATGCGAGAACCCCGACTTGGGCTCGTTCCCGATCTCGGCGGAACACACGCACTTGTTCGCGCGGTCGGGTACTCGCGTGCATTGGAGATCTGTGCCACCGGTCGAGCCGTAGAGGCGCCTGAGGCTCTGAGCCTCGGTATTGCTCAACACGTGCTCTCCGCCAAGAAGGTGGAGGCACAAATCGACGAGATCATCACCGCTCTGACCGGCCCAAGTCGCGGCGTCATCGCAGGGCTAAAGCGCCTCCTGCTCGAGGCCGAGAACTCCGATGTGAAAACGCAGCTTCACAATGAACGTGAGGCACAAATCGCGCGCATCAACGAACTCATGCGCGAGGTCACCTGATGTCCTCGGAAAATCTCTGGCACGCTTACCGCTCCCTTACCCGGGACTCGTCGGTCAAGCAAAGCAAGGTCACCCGCTCACTCGTGCGTCGAATTCTCGGCTATGCAAAGCCGTATCGCGCTCTTGTCATCATGTTCCTCATCACCTTGGTTGTCGCGTCACTTCTCAGCGTGGCTCAACCGCTGCTGTTCCGACGCATCGTCGATAAGGGAATCAGCGTCGGCGACGCAAAGGTTGTCACCATCACGGCCCTGATCATCGCTGTCCTGGCCATCCTTGATGCCGGCCTGGGATTGGTCAGCCGGTACTTCAGCTCACGTATTGGCGAAGGCCTGATCTATGACCTTCGAAGCCAGGTGTACTCGCACGTACAAGAGCAGTCGGTGGCCTTCTTTACTCGCGCCCAGACTGGTGCACTCATTTCCCGATTGAACAGCGACGTGATCGGTGCTCAGCAGGCGTTCACATCGACGCTGGGCGGAGTGATCGGCAACATGATCTCGTTGATCATCGTGCTAACCACCATGTTCATTCTGTCGTGGCAGGTCACCATCGTGTCGCTGCTTCTCGTACCCCTGTTCCTATTTCCCGCGCGTTGGATGGGTCGTCGACTCCAGTCGATGACTCGTGAGCAGATGAGCCTCAATGCCGATATGAGCGCTCAGATGTCCGAGCGTTTCAACGTCGCAGGCGCTCTGCTGGTCAAGCTCTTCGGACGTCCTGCGGAAGAGGCTGCTTCGTTTTCCGGTCGCGCCGAACAAGTGCGCGATATCGGCGTGCGCATGGCGATGGCTAACCGCTGGTTCTTCACGGCGCTCACGCTGGTCGCTGCCCTGGCGACCGCGGTTGCCTACGGTCTCGGCGGAAATCTGGTCATCACCGGGGTACTTTCACTGGGCACTCTCCTTGCGCTGATCGGCCTGCTTGCCCAGCTCTACGGTCCATTAACGGCTCTTTCCAATGTTCGCGTGGATGTCATGACCGCTCTGGTCTCTTTTGAGCGCGTCTTCGAGATTCTGGATCTTCCTCCGATGGTGCGCGATGCACCCGAAGCCACGGCAGTAAAGCCCGGGCCGGTCTCGCTCACCTTCGACGACGTTGTCTTCCGGTATCCGAAGGCCTCTGAGGTCTCACTAGCCTCCCTCGAATCAGTAGCGCGCGAGGACTCCGGGTTCGCCGGAGTAGATGTGCTCAAGGGTGTGTCCTTCACCGTTGAGGCTGGCACCATGACTGCTCTCGTCGGGCCGTCCGGTGCGGGAAAGACAACCATCAGCGCACTTGCCACTCGTCTCTACGACGTCAACGCGGGTGCTGTACTTATCGGAGATCAGGACCTACGAGGTGTGACTCTCGAGTCACTTCATGATGCGGTCGGCGTGGTCACGCAAGATGCCCACATGTTCCACGACACGATCCGTGCGAATCTGCTTTACGCGCGGCCGGAGTCAACTGAGGCTGATCTGCTTACCGCATGCACTTCCGCCCAGATCGGCGAACTCATCGAGGCACTTCCCGATGGGCTCGACACCGTTGTGGGGGATCGGGGCTACCGACTCTCAGGAGGTGAGAAGCAGCGGATCGCGCTTGCCCGCCTTCTTCTCAAGGCGCCTCGTGTGCTCATCCTCGATGAGGCAACGGCGCATCTTGACTCGGAAAGCGAGAAGGCGGTTCAACGGGCACTCGATACCGCCCTAGTGGGTCGAACGTCCATAGTGATTGCCCACCGACTCTCCACGATTCGCCGGGCAGACCAGATACTTGTCATGGTCGACGGTCGGGTGGCCGAACGTGGCACCCACGAGCAGTTGATGGCTCTCGAGGGCGTGTATTCCGAGCTTTACCGCACCCAGTTCGATCGGCCCGACGAGGGTGACGATCTCGAAAACTAGCCGCATGGCAGGCTAGGCATTCTTCAATCGAAAGGCACAGATGAGGGCGACACCACGCGGCGGGAACGCCGTGTACCACTACACCGACACGGCGGTGCTCTCATTGGGCATTGCCGAGGCGCCCATAGTGGTCACCTCAGATGACTTTGATGCTCAACTGACCGACACTCTGGAGCGAGTGGGCCTTCGCCCCGGCATGCTTGAAGGCCTTGCCGGAATTCGATCACGCCGCTGGTGGCCGGAAGGCTCTACTTTTGCCGATGCCGCAGCAACTGCTGGTCGAACCGCCCTCGAAAACTCAGGCATTAACCCTGCAGATATTGGTCTGCTTATCGATACCTCGGTGTGCCGCGATCATCTTGAGCCTTCGGCCGCGGTGGACGTCCACCATCAATTGGGACTCTCAACGTCCTGCCTGAACTTCGACCTGGCGAATGCGTGCCTGGGTTTCGTCAACGGAATGCAGTTGGCTGCGACCATGATTGATGCCGGCCAGATTGACTACGCGTTGATCGTCGACGGGGAGGGGAGTCGTCGCACGCAGGAGGGCACTATTCGTCGGCTCCAGGATCCTTCCACCACCCGCCAAGACGTCCTCGACAACTTCGCCACGTTGACACTTGGCTCCGGCGGCGCGGCCATGGTCCTCGGCCGAGCATCAGAGCATCCAGACGGGCACCGTTTCGTCGGTGGAGTGTCTCGCGCGGCCACGCAGTACAACAAGCTGTGCATCGGAGACCTTGACCGAATGATCACCGACTCCAACGGCTTGCTCCGCGCAGGTGTTGAGCTTGCCGGCGACACGTGGGACGCCGCCCGCGAGGTATTCGACTGGGATGATCTTGATGCCTACGTGATTCATCAGGTGTCTGAAGTGCATACCGCGGCAATCACCGAACGTCTCGGCATCGATATCTCTCGTGTGCCGCTTACCTTCCCTGAACTCGGGAACATCGGCCCTGCATCTGTGCCCACGACCTTGGCGCACGCCGCACCTGGTCTCACTAGCGGGCAGCGGGTCGCCTGCATGGGCATCGGCTCCGGACTGAATTCTGCGGTCATCGAGATCGACTGGTAGCCATGGAGGGCTCTCGCACTGTTCGCGCCCCCGACTTCGCCGGTGTAGAGCGACAGTGGCATCTGCTCGATTCCTGGCAGGACCGCGAAGGCACTCCTTCAGTCACCCTGCTATGCGTTCACGGTAATCCCACCTGGTCGTACCTGTGGCGCAAGCTGGTTTCCCACGCTCCTGACAACGTACGGGTCATTGCCGTAGACCAGCTCGACATGGGGTATTCCGAGCGCACGGGCATCGATCGCCGACTTGCCGACCGCGTCACGG
>CALFIA010000140.1 GCA_937876275.1 uncultured Actinomycetes bacterium
TCAAGTGGTTGTCGGCCATGCCGCCGAAGTAACGGAAGGTTGCCGACGTGCGCATGACGTCGAGATTTCGGGTATCGCGAATCGGATGACCGGTGTCACGAGTCTCGATCATCGCCAGATTGTCGGCATCCGCCTCAATCGCATCAGCAAGTCTCAACAGCAAGCGACCGCGATCGGCCGCGGCCATCCGAGCCCAGCCATGCTTCGCGGCTGTAGCAGCATCGACCGCGCGATCAATATCGGCTTCCTTGGCCTCGGCAACGCTGGCGAGCAAACTGCCATCGTGCGGATCAAAGACGTCGATGGTCGCACCATCGAGTGCGTCGACGAATTCGCCGCCGATGAACAGCTTGCTCTGCATATGGGTTCCGATCTTGTGACGAACGCGGGCTACACGTCGGTGGCCATGCCTCGCATGGCCACCGACGGGACTACTAGAACTCGATCGGGTAAGTCGGCAGCTTGCCGCTGGCGATCAGGTCGGGGATGGCGCTTGAGTTGTTCTCCCACACAAGGAGCATCGAGCGCTTCGGCGAGTAGCCCTGATGGCGGATGTCAGCAGGCATGGCCGCGACATCGCCGGCCTTCATCGTGACACGTGAGCGCATGGCGCCCGTGTCGCGATCCTCGACAGCCCAGGTGATCTCGTCCGAGAGCTGCACGAACCACTCGACGCGATCATTGCCGTGAATGATCGGGAGGATGTACTCCTCCGTGGTCGGGCAGAACAAGGAATCCTTGCACTGCGAGACAACTGACGGGTTCCACGTGACATCGGAGCGCGAGAGGTAGGCGAAGAGGTTGAACGCGGCAACCTCGCCTTCGAAGCCAGGCTCGACCTCGACTACCGGCTCGCTCTGATCAACGTCGAGGAACATGCGGTTAACCGGGAAGCCAGACTCGTCGGTACGGATCTCCTCATCTCCGGGGACCGCAACCATGCGACGTGCTGCGATACGGCGGCGCGTGACGGCTGAATCGTTGTCGCCATTCTTGATTCCGAATGCTGCGCCGGTCTCGTGCGGCGAGGCGAAGGGGTCAAATGCCGCGTTAGTCCAGTCGGCGAGAATTGACTTGAAGGTCTCGCGAATTGCCGGGGTCTCGTGATTCTCGCTGTAGTCGAGTTCCGCCTTACGGTACGAGTCGTTGAAGCGACCGGCAAAGATGTCGACGGTGCCGTAGTGGTTGACGGTGCCGAAGACTCCGTCGAAGTTCACGGTGCCGTAGAAGAAGTCCCAGGCCACATCACGCTGCATCGCGCGCAGGAAGGCATCGACGCTCATCATGTGGCTGCCGGTCGGCCAGGAGATGTAGACGAAGTACTCGTCGCGGCGGAAGTGGAACTCGCCGAGAGTGAACTCGAAGTAGCCCTCGGAGTTCGGTGCGGTGGAACGAACGACGTCAGCAACAGTCATGTCAGGTCTCCGATTACGCGGTCTGGCAGATCTCGGCCCAGCGGTACTGGGTGTCGGGGCCTGCGATGGTCTGCATCATGAGAACGCCGGGATTGGCGGAAGTGAAGCGGTAGGCGGATCCTGCGGGCAGCAGCGCCTGGTGGCCGCGCTTGAGGTGAATGCGGCCCATCTTCTTGCCGGCTGGCTCACCATTAACGGCGATGGAACCCTGGGCGTCGGCGGAAAGCGGTGATGAATCCAGCTTGACGAGGTCGACAGTGACCTCACCGTCCATGCAGACGGCGAACTCATCGTGGGCGGCAGTGCGCCATTCGGAGACGCCCTCGGCACGAACTGCTTCGAGCACGTACTCGAGGTTCTTTGCGACAGCCACCTTCTCCCACGGCTTGCTCTTCGAGGCCACCTCAAAGAGGTTGGAGAACGCGTAGTGGCGGGCGTCATCATTGATGATTTCGACGCCACCCTTATCGAAATTGTCGAGGGACGCGAAAATGGTGGTGTATTCGGAACGCTCCGTTCCACCACCCGCGGCCGGCTTACCTGAACTCACGTCATGCCTCCTGGCTGTCGATCAGTTGTTCGCTATGCGTACACTTGTTCGCCTGATGCACAATGCTGGCGTTCTCTCTCGTGGGAGTCAACCCATGTTACGGAATTGTTGTTCGCATAACGATCACTTGTGCGCATATCGAACTTATGTCTAGGCTTCGGGCATGGCTGAGGAACGTCCTGCTGAATTCGTGCAGTCACTCGAGCGCGGCTTGTCCGTGATCCGGGCGTTCTCGCACGACCGACCCCGACTGACCTTGTCTGACGTCGCTCGCGAGACCGGAATGACGCGAGCTGCTGCTCGACGATTCCTCATCACCCTCGAATCCCTCGGTTACGTGTCGTCCGACGGTCGACTTTTCTCCTTGCGCCCGAGCGTTCTTCAGCTCGGCTACGCCTATCTCTCCTCGTTCTCGTTGACAGAGATCGCGCAGTACCACCTGGAAGAACTCGCCGAACGCATGCACGAATCATGTTCGGCCAGCGTCCTCGACGGTGACGACATCGTCTACGTTTCACGAGCATCGACGAACCGCATCATGACCATTGGTCTCTCGGTCGGCGCACGTCTTCCCGCGTACTGCACGTCAATGGGACGAGTCCTGCTCGCCGCGCTCTCGGAGAGTGAACTTGACGCCTATCTGGGCAAGGTCGCGCTGCAGGCGCGTACTGATCGCACGATCACCGACCCCAAGGAACTTCGAGCAGAGATCCTCCGAGTGCGCGACCAGGGCTATTGCCTCCTTGATCAAGAACTCGAAGCGGGGGTTCGTTCGATCGCGGTGCCGGTGAGCGATGCCGATAACCGAGTCGTTGCCACGATCAATGTGTCAGGGCAGGCAACCCGAGTAGACCTCGAGACGCTTCGCGGTGATTACCTCACGCAGTTGCGCGAGTGCGCAAGGCAGATCAACGAAGATCTCGCAGGACGCCGCCACGCCTAATCGCTGAAGAGTGCCGGGGTCGCGCCTACGACCAGTGCACGTATCTGGGCCAGGAGATCGGCCACATCGCTCTCGTCCGGAATATCAATGAGCAGGACTTCGCACCCCGCACGCGCAAGTTCAAGCACCTGAAGCTGCGCATCTTCGAAATCACCGAAGATTCCGCACTCGCGCGGATGAGCGGCTCCGGTGAATCGTGACTCACGGTCAGCTCGCGCCACAGCCTCATTGATGGTTCGCCCGATGGAGACCGGCACCGCCACGATAAGTGGGCGTGAATCCTCGCTCGCATCGAGCTGCGCACGCACGCGACTGATCTCTTCAAGGTCTGTTGAACGCACGATGCCGAGGGCGACTGCGCCATCATCGACCACCAGCATCGCGGGCTCTGCAGCCTCAATGAGCCGCACGATGCTCTCCGGGTCAAGGTTCTCGCCCACCGGTACCTCAACGTGCACTGCGCTGAAACCGAGTCGTGATGCCAGGGTTGCCAGATACACCATGCGAGACGGTTCGGTGTCAGAGCGGATCAGGAGTGCCAGATCAAGTAACTGATTTTCCATTGCCATCCTTGATAGTTCTGATGCCGAACACCCAATCGTCGCCTGCAGCAGAAGGCTAGGCTGCCCACGTGGCCATCGCAACCATTCCGCCGATTGAGGGTGTTCCAGCCGCCATCCTCGATCTCGTGCGCCGGTTGCGCGCAGGTGGCCTGCCGGTCTCCACGAGCGAGACCCTCGATGCCGTCGCCGCCTTCACTGCCGTCGACATCACGAACCGCATAGACGTGCGCACCGCACTCAAGGCAACGCTTGTCAAGGACACGTCGCACGAGGTGCTCTTCGAACGCAGTTTCGAAGCAGTCTTTCCTCGCGTGCACCGTGAACGGCGGAAAGAAGGCGCTGCTCATGGAGATACATCACTCGAGCAGGGCGACGAGCAACTCATGGATGATCTGGTGCGTGCCTTGCGTGAAGGTGACGTGTCGCAGATTGATGACCTGCTCGATGAGGCCATCGAGCGATACGCCGGCACCGACAAGAACCAGAAGTCAGCCGGTCATCACACGCAACGCGCACTCCGCCGAATGAACGTCTCGGATCTCTATCGCCGATACCTAGAGCAGGGCGAAGCGGAATCCGCCTACGACA
>CALFIA010000141.1 GCA_937876275.1 uncultured Actinomycetes bacterium
CACGATGCGCTGCGTCCATCGGCCGGGCGCAAAGACCCCCGCTATCGCGACCGGACCGGCCGACGTGCTTTGGCCCAGTCCTGGTGGAACTGCGTAGGCAAACCCGGCCAAGGTCGCACCGTTCGTCGCATTGTTCGTAACAGAGAAGCTCACCGTGGTGAGCGCCCCAGGCGTTGCCGACGCACCGGCCACACCGTTCACGCTCGTCACCACCGAGACCTTCTGCGGGGTTGTCGCTGCGGCAAAAGAAGTGTCCGCAGCGACTACTCCGCTGATAACAATGGCTCCGGCGAGCAAAGCGCCGAGCCTGAGAGAACGAAGACGAGTGAGGGTGGCAGATCGCATGAGATTCCCCGAAAACTGAAGGTGCTAGTACGAGGAAGAAGGTAGTTGCCTAAGGCGCCGAAATCCCCTGAAACTCAAGTTGTTTACTTAAAGTTTATAGTAACTAACGCTCCGTATTCGGAATGGTTTCCAGTAGGGCAATTTGAACACACACCGTCACAACCCTTTCGAGTCGCTCACAGGTACATCGAAGATCCTTTCAGCGCACACGGTGGGCAATCACAGCGTTGTCATAAGTTGCCCGCCCATAGTGGTTGAGGACGGACCAGTCAGAGATCCGTGAAGACCAACCGAAAGGACATGAACATGACTGATCAGAATCGCCCGGGTTTCAACCCACCGGCATATCACGTTGCACCAGCAGTGGAAGAGATCGCATCGGAGAAGCCCGCTAAGTCATCGCGCGGACGTCAGGGCCTCTGGGTCGCTAGCGCCGTCGGTATCGCAGCAGTCGGTTTCGCCGGCACTGCCTACGCAGCAAACGCAACCCCCTCGCCCAGCCCGTCGAACTCCTCCTCGAGCTCATCACCATCAACCCCAGGACAGCCTGGCCAGCAGGGCCAGCACGGTCCCGATGGCGATAACGATGGCCCCGGCGGACCCGGTGGTTGGGGACGTCACGGTGGCGGTATGCGTGGTCCGGGTCTAGGCCCTGGCATTCACGGCACCTTCGTAACTCCAAATCAGGCCGGCACCGGCTACGACACGATCGACACCCAAAAGGGTTCGGTCACTGACGTCAGCGCAACGTCGATCACGGTCAAGAGCAAAGACGGATACACCAAGACCTACGTCGTCACCTCAACGACGAACGTCAATGGCAAGGCGGGCGATATCACGACCGTTAAGACCGGCGATGATGTCGCGATCCTGGGCCTTGAAAGTGGCAGCGACGTCAACGCACAGCAGATCTTCGACGGCAAGAACTTCAAGCCTGGCGCAAACGGCAACAACGGCCAGAACCTACAGCCTGGCCAGAACGGCAACCAGCCTCCAGCACCGAACGGCTCAACCGGCGCAAGTGGCGGCGGCTACGCCCCATCCGCTCCAGGCACCAACAGCGCATCACCAAGCACCAACGGCTGATCTATAGCCACCACATAGAAGGCTGGTATCCCCGCAACCTCAGGGCGGGGATACCAGCCTTATGTATGCGTGCTGCTACTACAGCGCTAGAGATAGAGCCCGGTTGATTCAGCCGAGACGCGATCAGCGGCCACGGCGTGCACATCTCGCTCGCGAAGCAGGACGTACTCCTTGCTATGAAGTTCAACTTCCGGGTGCGTCTCTGGATCAAACAGCACCTGATCGCCGATCTCGATCCGCTCGGCCGCAAGGAGCCGAAGACGCATTCGGAGCTCGACCTGTTGCACTGGGGCCTCACCATCTGGGACCTCGATCGCGAGTTCCTCACGGGTGGTGTGGGCGGCACGGTGAAGCTCACCCTCGGCGATCTGCTCGGCGTGCTGCGCGACGCGTACTGCCGCACCATCGGTGTGGAGTACATGCACATTCAGGACTTCGCCGAGCAGCGCTGGATCCAGAGCAAGCTCGAAGGTGCCACGTACACCCTCGACAAGGACCGCAAGCGGTGGATCGTGGAGCGTCTGAACGCGGCGGAGGCGTTCGAGAAGTTCCTCGCCACGAAATACGTGGGCACCAAGCGATTCGGCCTCGAAGGTGCCGAGAGTGCCATTCCGATCCTCGAACAGATTCTGTCGATGGCAGCCGACGAGGGCCTCGATTCGTCGGTGCTGGGCATGGCCCACCGCGGTCGTCTGAACGTGCTCGCCAACATCATGGGCAAGAGCTACGACCAGATCTTCAAGGAGTTCGAGGGGCACGTCGACCCCAGCACCGTGCAGGGTTCGGGCGACGTGAAGTACCACCTCGGCGCCAGTGGCAAGTACGAGGGCCCCAGTGGCGAGAGCATCCGCTTGGAGCTCGCCGCGAACCCCAGCCACCTCGAGACGGTCGACCCTGTGGTGCTGGGCATCGTGCGCGCCATTCAGGACACCATCGAGCCCGCCGGTTCGTATCCGTCGCTGCCCATCCTCATCCACGGCGACGCTGCGTTCGCCGGCCAGGGCATCGTGGCCGAGTGCCTCGCCATGAGCGACATCGCCGGCTACCGCGTGGGTGGCACCATCCACCTCATCATCAACAACCAGATCGGCTTCACCACCAACCCGCAGCATTCGCGGA
>CALFIA010000142.1 GCA_937876275.1 uncultured Actinomycetes bacterium
AAGGCCCCAGCAAAAAAAGCCGTCGCAAAGAAGGCTGTTGAAAAGAAGGCCCCAGCAAAAAAAGCCGTCGCAAAGAAGGCTGTTGAAAAGAAGGCCCCAGTAAAAAAAGCCGTCGCAAAGAAGGCCGTTGAAAAGAAGGCTCCAGCAAAAAAAGCCGTCGCAAAGAAAAAGTAAGTCCCTCCCGCCGGAGCAATATTTCGGCGACGAGCTAGAACTTGGGGGAAGCGCCACAAACGCTTCCCCCAATTTTTTCCTTCATCAGAGTCTTGAGATCCATCGTTCCCTCCTCGACCACATTCTATTACTCCGCTAAATTTTGTTGATGGAAGAACTTCTAATTACGACCGCGCGCGATGCGGCACTGCTGGACCGCTCGGCGCGGAGCGCGTCGAGTTCCGCCCGGACCTGCATGAGCGCGTCTTCACTGGCAGTCGTCTTCAGGAGGCGTGCGCCGAGGTCGGCCTCGCGGTCGCTTAGCGCTCAAGGCTTCGCCGATAGTCTGGTCACGTGCGGATCGTCACCTGGAACGTCAACTCGATTGGCGCCCGTCTCGAGCGAGTGCTTGCGTGGCTCGAACTGCACCAGCCCGATGTGCTGGCGCTGCAGGAGCTCAAGTGCACCGACGCTGCTTTCCCTTTGATGGAGATCCAGGCCCTTGGTTACGAGGTCGCCACCTGGGGCACCGGTCGCTGGAACGGCGTTGCGCTGCTGAGCAAGGTTGGGCTCGCTGACATCACCGTCGGCCTTACTGATCAGCCTGAATATGAGGGCGCGCTCGAGCCGCGAGCAATCGGTGCCACGTGCAATGGGGTGCGCGTATGGAGTGTTTACGTTCCTAACGGCCGCGAACCTGATCACGATCACTACGCATACAAGCTCGAGTGGTTCGCAGCGCTGCAAGCCACCGTCGACGCCGAGATGAAGGCGTCGCCCGCATTGCCACTCGCGATCATCGGCGACTTCAATGTTGCTCCGACCGACGATGACGTCTGGGACATCGCGAAATTCGAGAACTCGACACACGTCACTCCCGCTGAACGCCAGGCGCTGACGAACCTGCAGTCGATCGGTCTCGTCGATCACATGCCACGAGCACTCAAGGGCGAGCCGTACACATTCTGGGATTACCGCCAGGCTGCATTCGGTCGAGGCTGGGGTATGCGCATCGATCTCGTCTACGCGAATGCATCGTTCGATGCAGCAATCACCGACTGCTGGATTGATCGCGAGGAGCGCAAGGGCAAGGGCGCCTCCGATCACGCTCCTGTTGTCGTCGATCTCGCGGTTGCCCCATGACCTTGACTGTGCGCGCGATCAGCCCAGATCAGCACCGCGCTTGGATTGCCACACGACCGTCTGTCTCATTTCTCCAATTACCGGAGTGGGGAAGGGTGAAGGCGGGCTGGCGCCCACAGTCGATCGGCTGGTTCCAAGGGTCGACCCTCGTCGGTGCGGGACTGGTGCTCTACCGGCCGATTCCAAAGCTCAAGTCACGCTCCCTGGCCTACCTTCCCGAAGGCCCGGATATCGACTGGCTGCGCGAGCGACTGCCGAATGCTGCACTGCGCGAGTGGCTGGATCCACTCGTCGCGCACTGCAAGGCTGAGGGTGCCTTCCAGATCAAGATGGGCCCGCCAGTAGCCATTCGTCGCTGGCAGGCCGACACCGTCAAAGAGGTCATGGCGCATGCGGGCGAGCCAGGGGTTCCCGGCCGTATCGGCGAGATTCCCGCTGACTGGCACTCGTCCGCCGCGGCCGCAGCCGTCGATGCACTGCGCGCTACCGATTGGGTTCAAGAGATCTCGGATGGTGCCGGCTTCGGAGATGTGCAGCCGCGATACGTGTTCCAGATTGATCTCGCGAATCGCACCCTTGACGAGATATTCGCCGGTTTCAATCAACTGTGGCGGCGCAATATCCGCAAGGCCGACAAGGCCGGCGTCGACGTCACTCGCGGTGGCTACGACGATCTCGCCGCATTCCACGAGGTCTACGTCGAGACAGCGCAGCGCGATCACTTCACCCCGCGCGGCCTCGCTTATTTCCAGCGGATGTGGACCGAACTCAACGGGATTGATCCCGATCGCCTACGCCTCTACGTCGCACGCCACGACGGTCACGTCGCCGCTGCAACGCTCATGGTCATCGTCGGACAGCACTCCTGGTACTCCTATGGGGCATCCACAACAGCTGATCGCGATGTACGTCCATCCAATGCCCTGCAGTGGCGCATGATCAGCGATGCTCACGAGGCGGGCTGCGCGATCTATGACCTGCGCGGAATCTCCGACACCCTTGATCCGGCCAATCACCTGTACGGCCTCGTGCAGTTCAAGGTCGGCACAGGCGGTTTTGCCCAGGAGTACGTGGGAGAGTGGGATCGCATACTGCGTCCGGTGTGGGCCCGCGCCTTCAAGGCCTACCAGTCCCGTCGCTAGGAGTCCTGATGTCGTTCACGCTGAGCATTGACGCCGATCGCTGGCGTGCGCATCAGTCATCCGTTGTTGCCGCAGTCGGCGCAACCGGGGCCGGCGAGATCGTGCCCGTCATCAAGGGCAATGGCTACGGACTTGGGCAACGCACTCTGGCCGACGAAGTCGCACGGCTTGATCTCGGCACTGTTGCGGTCGGAACCGTGTTCGAACTCGAAGACATGCTCAATGCGCACTCCGGAGAGATCGTGGTGCTGCAGCCCTTCGAGGTGCGCGATGCTGCCGCCGCAGCGGCCTGGCACTTTCTCGCCGATCGCGGTCACCGAGTCATTCGCACCATCTCAGGGGCCGACGCACTGCTCGCACTCGCTGAAGGCCCCGGGCCGGTCCGCGTCATTCTCGAGGCTCGCACCTCAATGCAGCGCTTCGGATTCACGCCGGATGAACTCTTGGCCGTACTCGCTGACGCACGTGTGCGCACTGCACTGAGCGAAGGTCGCATCCTGCTTCGGGGTCTCGCCCTTCATCTTCCGATCGCGCAACCGGCCGACGAGATCAGCCCGCGCGGAGTCGAGACGGGCACGGCGCGAGTGCGCGAGACACTGCGCTGGGCCGGCATCTGGGCCGCAGAACTTGAGCACCTCGGCGCGGCAGAGGCCGCATCCTTGTGGGTATCGCATCTTGACGACGCAGAGCTCACGTCTGTCGCCCGCTCGTGCGTAACGCTGAATATTCGACCCCGCATCGGCACGCGCCTGTGGCTTGATCGCAGTTCATTGAAGGCAACCGGCACCGTTCTCGCGGTTCATCCCCTGCCGAATGGCACTCACGTGGGCTATCGCCAGCGCAGCGGTCCCCGCGACGGCACGTTGGTGGTGGTCTCCGGCGGCACGTCACATGGCATCGGTCTCACGGCGCCGTCACCGGTGTCATCAGTTCGCCAACGCGTGGTCACTGCAGGCACCGGCGCTCTCGACGCAGCCGGGCGGGCAATGTCGCCGTTCATCTGTGATGGAAAGCAACGCTGGTTTGCGGAAGCTCCGCACGCTCAGGTGTCGATGATCTGGTTGCCGCGCAGCGCGGTGATTCCGACTATCGGCGATGAGCTGCGTGCCGACGTTCGCTTCACCACCTCGCACTTCGATGCGATCACCGGGCTGAACTAGAACCACCCAGTACGAATACGTCAGGAGCGTTGTCGAATACGCCACCTGCCGGATCGTCTGCATCGTCCGCAAAGCCGTCGGTGCGGATTGGATCATGCTCGGGGCGCACGATGTCACGAATGACCATGATCGCGAAGTAGATCGTTGCTGCGATGTGGATAAACACCGCGGTGGCATACAACTGCGGAGTCAGGCCCTTGGTGTTGTCGACTCCGTACCCGACCAGGAACCACCAGATCGCGACGAAGTAGAGAAGTTCACCCGCCTGCCAGATGAGGAAGTCACGCCACTTCGGTCGTGCGAGCACTGCTAGCGGAATCAACCAGAGCACGTACTGAGGTGAGTAGACCTTGTTCGTGATGACAAAAGCCGCGATGAGAAGGAAGAGCACCTGAGGCAGTCGCGGCCGGCGCTTGGCAGCAAGAACCAGAATCGCGATGGCGGCCGCGAGAATGACGAAGGCGCCGGTCGCCACGGTGTTGAGCGAGTCAGCAGGAATACCGGGGATTCCCCACTGAGTCATCGCGAACCAGGGTGAGCCGAAGTCCTCGCCACGGGTCTTGCTGAACACGTAGAAGTACGACCAACCGTCGAAGTTGCCGATCATGAACGGGATATTCACGACGAGCCACGCGATTGCCGTGCCCGCCACAAGCCGTGCGAAGGCCTGCCACTTGCCCGTGCGAATGGTCAGTAGCAGGAAGGCCGCGAGGAAGATCAACGGATAGAACTTCGCAGCGATGGCGAGCCCGAGCAGCAGGCCTGCCGAGAATTCATGCTTACGCGACCAGAGCACAAATGCCACGCCACTGAAGGCAAGCGGGAGCAAATCCCAGTTGATCGTGGCGGCAAGGATCATCGTCGGCGCAGCTGCCACCATGAGCGCATCCCATGGTCGACGCCGCACTGTCATGGCGGTAGCGATCACGGTGATGACCAAGGGGATGAACAACAGCAACACGTTGACATCGAAGAACGTGCGGGCAGTGTCGAGAGAGGTTGCGACATTCGTGATGATGTTGGTGATCACCGCCGCGATCTGCATGAAGATGCCGGTGAGCACCGGGTACTCGAGTGGCTGGCCGCCCGGAGGCGTCTGTAGGTAGGGCAGGTAGCCGTCGGCGAATCCGCGAAGCGAGTACAGCGGAGGTATATCGGAGTAGCACAGATGCTCGTATCTTTCAGGAGCCGCCCATCCGGTTGCCCGGCACGACGAATCGAGTAGGTAGCCGAGTGCATAGGTGATCGCCGTGATGATGATGAGAATGCGCACGGGGAGCCACCACCCGACATTGCGTGCGTAACGACCGATCGGGCCGCCCAGCACCTCGGACCCGTCAATGGCGACGGGATCCTCATCACTCGGGTGCACGACCCGGGAATCAGCGCTGCTCACGTGACCATCATGGCTGAGACCTGGAGCTCAGGGTGCATCAGTGCGCGGGCGCCCCGTCGATGCCTGGTGGGGCAGGTGGCGCGGTAACAGTCGGAGTAGGCGCAGGCGTCACCGCCGGATCCCCGGGCACTGCGGGCGCACTGTCGACCGGGAGGGGCTCCGCCGACATGAGATCCGACGGAATTGCCGAGGGCTCGAATTCGATCGCTACGGGTGTCGGGCAGCCAATCGGGATCTCGGAGCCGTCGAGTGGCATCACGTCGGGGCAGTTCTGCGGGACCTTGACCCCGGCCGGCGGTGCGGGGAACTCTGCGATCGGAGTGCCCTCGAGGGCAGCCTTCATGAAGGCAGTCCAGATAGCCGCCGGGAATGAACCACCGGTGACAGTGCCCAGCCCACCTGTGCCTGACAACGACACCGGGACTCCGTCGACTTCCTTCGCCATGAGCACTGCAGTGGCAAGCTGCGGTGTGTAGCCGGCGAACCAGGCGCTCTTGTTTCCATCGGTCGTACCGGTCTTCGCGGCTGCGGGCCGGCCAAGAGCCTGGGCCGCGAATGCCGTGCCGTTGGTCACGACCTGCGAGAGGGCGTAGGAGACGGTGTTCGCGGTGTCAGCGGTGAACTGCGATGTGAGATCGGGCGAGTATTCGTACAGCACTCCGCCATTGCTGCCCATGACCTTCTTCACGACGGTCGGTGTCGCGCGAATACCGCTCGCTGCGAATGTCGCATAGGCGTTCGCGACATTGAGTCCCGACGGTGACGCAGTTCCCAGTACGAAGGTGAGGTCGAGATTGTCGAGATTCAAACCAGGGGTGTCTTCAGGGATGCCGGCTCGCAGTGCCGCATCTGCTACCGAACTCACACCGATCTGATCCTCCAGATTGACGTAGGCAGTGTTCACGCTGTGCTCGGTGGCAGTGAGCAGACTGATGTCACCGTATGACTTATCGCCATAGTTGGTGAGCGTGTAGCCCTTGATGGTCTGCGGTGATGCGCCGTTATACGTAGAAGCAAGCGACACCTGCTGATCGACGGCAGCTGCCAGCGCGAAGGGCTTGAACGTCGAACCTGCTTGCGCGAACTGTTGCGTCGCGTTGTTGATCTGATCATCGATGTAGTCGCGACCGCCGTACATGGCGATGACCTCACCAGTGCCGGGTTGCACAGCCGCAAGTCCAATGCGCAGGCCGTCGGTGTTGGACTGAGGGCCGGCCTTCCTTACTGCTTTCACGGCGGCTCGTTCGGCCACCTGGCTGAAAGTCGAGGTGATGCGCAGTCCGCCGCTTTGAATCTCAGCGTCGGTGAAGCCGATGGATCGCATTTGATCGGTAACTGCGTTCAGCAGGTAACCAGTCTGCCCGCCGAGGCGATTAGTGGCCTTGAGCTTGATGATCTCGGGGAAGGTGGCATCGCTGGCCTCGGCCTGAGTGATCCAGCCTTGCTGCACCATGCCATCGAGGACGTACTTCCAACGACCTTGGAGCCCCGCCAGGTTCTCTTCGGGCGCCAGTCCGCCCGGTGACTTGATGATCGAAGCGAGCATCGCGCTCTGAGCGAGAGTCAACTGCGAGGCAGGCACGTTGAAGTAGGCGCGAGCTGCGGCATCGATGCCATATGCACCGCGACCGAAGTAAATGGTGTTGAGGTAATCCTCGAGAATCTTGTCCTTCGACACGACTGTCTCGAGCTTGAAGGCAAGGATTGCTTCCTTCAGCTTGCGCGAGAAGGCACGCTCCTGTGTCAGGAAGGCGTTCTTCGCGTATTGCTGAGTGATCGTGGATCCGCCTTGCATTGATCCACCGGTCAGGTTATTGATGACGGCGCGACCGATGCCCAGCGGTGAGATGCCGCCATGCTCGTAGAAAGTGCGGTCCTCTGCCGCGAGCACGGCCTTTTGGGTCTGCTCCGGAATGTCTTTCAGCGTGACACTTCGTCGAGTGGAGTCGCCGAGTCGTCCGAGTTCTGTTGTGCCGTCGTTCCAGTAGACGATCGTGGCCTGACTTGTCGCCAGTTCATTGGGCGTGGGGACCGGAGTCAGGAAGACGATGCCGATGAAGGTGATAATGCCGACGACAACGACGCCGCCCACGATCAAGATCGTGTTACGAATCCAGTGGCGCTTCGGCGCGGAGTTGGCTGTGCGCGAGCGCGCACTCTTCTTCGCCGGCTTCTGCTGGCTCATGGGCATCCTTGTGTTTCTGGCAATGGGGAAGTAACTGACTAGATCAGTTAGTCAAGGAGATCACGCGGGGTGGGCAGCGCCCTGCGCGGCACGCCGTCACCGAGGACGTAAGTCGTGATGAGGAAATTCCACGAGCATCGCTGGCAGACCTCGACGACGTAGACATTGAAGGATCCGAACTTCGTGGCCATCGAGGCGAGTTCGTCGGTGGCTCGGATGCGCCCGGAGTATGGGCCGAGCTCATCGCCGTAGACATAGGTGAGATGGACGAAGTCAGGGCTCTTGCAGACAGGGCACGGGGTGGGTGCCTGCTCGCCGTGATTCTTGGCTGCCTTCAGCAGGTACGGATCGGCATCACAGAACTCTGAGCTCAAGGCGCCGCCATTGAACAGGGAATACAGGGCGCGCTGGCGGGCGAGCACGTGGTCGACCACCCGCCGCGGAACGGCGGGATCGCGTACGACCTCGGGTTCGGCGAGCTCAGGTCGTGGCTTGGCGGTGTTTCGGGCGCCCTTGGGGATGGACCCGCGCAGTGCGGTGCGTCCCCTGGGCTCGGCCATGAAATCACCTTACGTCGCCTTCTTCAGTGCGGCGAACTTTCCTTTTATGCTTTTTCGATATATCGTTTTGCTGAGTAATTGATTGCTGAAGGGGTATTCATGGCACGCCGGGCAGATGTCCTCGAGTTCGCCGTCCTCGGCATGCTCGCTGACGGTCCCCTTCATGGGTATGAACTGCGCAAGCGCCTGACCGCGGTTCTCGGCACCTTCAGGGCACTGTCCTTCGGCTCGCTTTACCCGGCGCTTCGCCGGCTCGAGGAGCGCGGACTCATCGAGAACGTCAACACCACGCCCGCCCTCGGCTCAGCGGCCCCGCCCCTGGCAGCCAAGCGGGCTCGGGTCGTCTACGCGTTGACCACCGCAGGGCGCGAGTCCTTCCGCGAATGGGTGGGACAGCCAGGCCCCGAGGCCTGGGAGGACGAAGGCTTCGCCGCCCACCTGGCCTTCTTCGCCAAGACCGAGGCCCGTGTGCGGC
>CALFIA010000143.1 GCA_937876275.1 uncultured Actinomycetes bacterium
TATTTTCTTTCATGGCTTCTTCTTGTGTAATACGCAATATGTGAAGCGCTGTTGATTCGATACCGCGGATATGACCAGTGCCGTGGCAACGTGGGCAAGGGATGTGGTTGCTTTCGCCCAAGCTTGGACGTAAGCGCTGACGTGAAAGCTCTAGCAAGCCAAAGCGTGAGATTTTGCCTGTTTGAACACGTGCACGGTCGTAATGAAGTGCTTCGCGTAAGCGGTTTTCAACGTCACGTTGATTGCGTTGGCTTTCCATATCGATAAAGTCGATGACTACCAAGCCGCCTAAATCGCGTAAACGCAATTGGCGTGCAACCTCTTCAGCTGCTTCTAGGTTGGTGTTGAAAGCGGTGTGCTCAATATCGCTACCTTTAGTAGAGCGGCCTGAGTTCACGTCCACAGAAACCAAAGCTTCAGTATGGTCAATCACGATAGCGCCGCCAAAAGGTAGGCGTACTTCGCGAGAGAATGCGGTTTCGATTTGATGTTCGATTTGGAAACGTGAGAATAAAGGCGTTTCGTCTTGATATAGTTTGACGCGTGATACATGACCAGGCATCACATGGTTCATGAACTGAATGGCTTGTTCATGAATATCAGGTGTGTCGATGAGGATTTCACCGATGTCTGGTTGGAAGTAATCGCGAATAGCGCGGATCACCAAGCTGGATTCCTGGTAGATCAAGTACGCGCCTTTGCCGCCTTTGGCTGCGCGTTTAGGGTAGCGGCGAACTCTTGCTTAGCCCACTCGAGTTTCTTGCGCTCAATGAGAGTTGCTTCAACTGCTGCCCAAAGGTCGAAAAGAACATCGGCATCGAGAGCCGCGTAGTTGAGCCAGTCGTTTGCCAGTGGGCGAGTAGACCAGTCAACTGCAGAGTGCTCCTTGGCTAGCCTCAGCCCAAGTAATGCCTCGGTCACAGCACCAAGACCGACACGGTCTAATCCCGCGATGCGTGAGCCCAACTCTGTATCAAATAGCGCTGGAGCAGCCAGACCGAGTTCACGAAGGCAAGGAATGTCCTGGCTGGCCGCGTGCAGAATCCACGGTGCCGTCGCTAATACGCCGGCGAGACCGGCAAACGGTGCCGGATCAAGAACCGGAGCAATCGCGGCTGGGTCGATTAGGTAAATCGGGGAACCCTGGCGGTAAATCTGCACCAGGTAGGCTCGCTGCGAATATTTGAATCCGCTAGCACGTTCGGCATCGACAGCGAGAGGGCCGTGTCCGGCGGCTAGTGCCTCCGCATACTCCTGCAAGGAGGCTGCCGTGGTGATGACTTCGGGCACTCCGTCGCGTGGTTCGGCAGGAGCAGGTTCCGGTACCTCCGGAATCTCTTCCTCTGCGTCGATAACTTCACTCATCAGGCGCGAGTACGGCGACGGGCACTGCCGACGTGCGAGATACCTGCCGGCATGGGCGCAAGGCCAGCCGCCTGGGCCATGACGTCAATCCACGCGTGCACGTGACGGTCCATCGTCTCGGGTACGGAAAGCCCGTCGATCTCGAGTGGAGTCCAGGAGGCGCGAATCTCGACGAAGGACTCTGCGGGGCGATCGGACATGGAGCCGAACGACGCTCCCGAGGTGACGGTGACAGTTCCCCCGACATGCGTGCCTACTGCACCGGCCCCGGACATCGCATCGACCAACCAGGTCCAGGCGACTTCTTGCAGCATCGGATCAGTGGCGACGTCATGCTCGAGTTCGGCACGGGCGAACACGACCGCCCTAAACGTGCCGTCCCATTCGTCGACACCATCAGGATCATGAAGGAGAACGAAGCGCCCGGAGGCTCGATCATCATCGAGATCGGCCATCTCGGCGGTGATTGCCACGGCATGGGGAGCCAGTCGCTGAGGCGCAGGGCCTTCCTCGATGACGAACTCGGGCCGAATCGAGGCCGCACGAACACTGGCCAGTGCATCAGCAAAGGCATGGGCCGTGGCATCGATAGGTCTCACCTTTGCAGGCTATTCGGATCGAGGCGCTCGAACGGGGACTGACGCGCCGTCGCCCTAGGGTGGGGACATGGCTGCCGCTCTCGCGATTCTCTCGGCACTCATGTGGGGGACGGCCGACTTCCTCGGCGGTGTCACCGCCCGCCGTCGATCTGCGGTGGCGATCTACCTCGGCTCGCAGGCCTTCGGCTTTGCGCTCTTGTTGACGGTCGCTGTCATTCGCGGTGACTGGCACTCGTCCATGGGCTACCTGTGGTGGGGTGTGGGTCTTGGCATCACGGGCCTGTTTGCCGCACCGGCGGTGAACGCGGCGCAGCGCGCCGGTGCCGAGCGCATCCTGCGCGCGATTGGCGATCAGCAGCGGCAGCTTCTTGCGCTTGCGCTCGATGAGCTTGTTGAGCGCGCGCTGGTATTCGAAATTGCGGGCGGCGCGCACATTGGCGAAGCGGTTGCTGGCGCGGTCATAGTCCGCGAGCGATATGACATAGCCCTCCGCGACGGGGGCGCCGCCGAGGATCGGAAGCAGCTTGTAATCGACGCGCGCGCTCAGGGAGTTCGCCGTCGCGCGGCCGGTGACGGTGTCGACGAGGGCGGTCTGGCTGGCCTGCGTGAAGGTGATGGTCAGGCGATAGCGGGGGCTCTGCTGGTCGCCCGTGCCGTTGAGCAGAAAGCGCAGCTCTTCGGTCAGGTAGTGGCCGAAGCGGCCCTGAACGGGCGCGATGGCGATGGATTGCAGTTCGCT
>CALFIA010000144.1 GCA_937876275.1 uncultured Actinomycetes bacterium
GTTGACGTGATGTGCGGAGGCAAGAGGAGCGTCGAGCAGGTTCTTGCCTCGTGGGTGCTTGTAGTGATCGAGGATGATTTCTTGATAGAGCCCGTTGAGATCCATCTAAATCACTCCGAAGAATTCCTGAGCGGCGACGATTCCCGAGATGGCTGCATCGATGTCGCTCGTGTCGTTATAAATGTAGGTGGACAGTCGCGTAGTGGCAGGAACGTTGAAGCGACGGCAGGTGGGCCACGCACAGTGGTGACCGACGCGCACAGCGACTCCCCGACTGTCGAGAACCTGGCCGACGTCGTGCGGGTGCAGGCCATCAACGGTGAAAGAGATCGCACTACCGCGAGCGACATTGTCGGTGGGGCCGATGACGGTGACTCCTGCTAACCCGGCAAGTGCATCAAGTGCGTAAGCCGTCAAAGCATGCTCGTGAGCCTCTACCGCATCCATGCCCAGAGCAGTCAGGTAGTCGACCGCTGCGTGCATCCCGATGGCCTGCGAGACCATCTGGGTACCTGCTTCGAAACGCTTAGGTGCCTTGGCGTACGTGCTGTGGTCGAGCTGAACAATCTCGATCATTGATCCGCCGGTGATGAACGGAGGCATGGCATCAAGGATCTCGGATTGGCCCCAGAGGAAACCGATGCCCGAAGGTCCGAGCATCTTGTGGCCACTCCAGACGACGAGATCTGCGCCGAGTTCCTGAATGCGCACGGGCATATGCGGAACCGATTGGCAGGCATCGACGATACCGATGGCGCCCACTCGGCGAGCGTGCGTCATGACCTCTGCGACGGGATTGATGGTGCCCAGCAGATTCGACTGATGAACGATGCTCACCGCCTTCGTGTTCTCATCGACGAGCGAATCCAGAGAGGCAAGGTCAAGGCGGCCGTCATCAGTGAGCGGAATCCATCGCAGCTGGGCGCCGGTCTTCGCGCAGAGCTCCTGCCATGGCACCAGATTTGCGTGGTGCTCCATTTCGGAGACCACGATGTTGTGCTCAGGAGTCAGGATGAAACGAGGGTCCTGTGGCGGGTTGCCACCTTGACGATGCAGGGCGGTCGCGTTGCTGAACGCATAGGTCACCAGGTTGAGGGCCTCGGTTGAGTTCTTCGTATAGACGATTTCCGTCGGCGAAGCAGTCACGAAGTTAGCGATCGACACGCGTGCTGACTCGTATGCGTCAGTGGCCTCTTCAGCCAGCTGGTGCGCTCCACGATGAACTGCGGCGTTACACGTCTCGTAGTAGTCGCGCTCTGCCTGGATTACCGAAATCGGCTTCTGCGAGGTTGCGGCGCTATCGAGGTAGACGAGCCTCTGGCCGTCGCGCACAGTGCGCTGCAGGATAGGGAAGTCGAGCTTGATGCGCGACGGGTCGAGGGGCTTCATGGTCAGGCCGAAGCCGCCACGTAGCGGTCATAGCCCTCGGCTTCGAGAACGTCGGCTAGTTCGGGACCACCAGTTTCGACGATACGACCGCCTACAAACACATGGACGACGTCGGGATGGATGTACCGCAGGATCCGCGTGTAGTGGGTGATCAGGAGAACTCCGCCGTCAGTTGCCTCGCGGTATCGGTTAACGCCCTCGGAGACGATGCGAAGTGCGTCGACATCGAGTCCGGAATCGGTCTCATCGAGGATCGCGAACTTCGGTGCCAGGAGACCGAGCTGCAAGATCTCATGACGCTTCTTCTCGCCGCCGGAGAAGCCTTCATTGACACTGCGCTCAGCAAAGGCGGGATCCATCTGCAGTTCAGCCATTGAAGTCTTCATGTCCTTGACCCAGGTACGCAGCTTGGGGGCCTCGCCACGCACTGCCGTGACGGAGGTACGCAGGAAGTTGGACACGGAGACGCCCGGCACCTCTACGGGATACTGCATCGCGAGGAACAGACCGGCCTTTGCGCGTTCGTCAACGCTCATGGCCAAGACGTCCTGACCATCGAGGGTGATACTGCCCGAGGTGACGACGTACTTCGGATGGCCGGCGATCACATAGGCGAGAGTCGACTTGCCAGAGCCGTTGGGTCCCATGATTGCGTGAGTGCGACCCGAATCCAGTGTGAGCGTGACTCCACGCAGGATCTCTCGCTCCCCCGCGTCAGTAATGACGCTGGCGTGCAGATCAGTGATGACGAGCTGGCTCATGAGGAAAGGCCTTTCGCGATGTCGAGCGGAGTGGGATTGATTTCCAGGTATGACGTGCCATCGTGCTCGAGTACTCGAGTAGCGAACACCGGGACGGGTTCGATGGCCGGGAGGGTCAGCGGGGCTCCGGTCCGAAGATCAAATGCCGAGCCGTGCAGCCAGCATTCGAGTGAGCACCCCTCGACTTCGCCCTCCGAGAGTGAGACGTCGGCGTGACTGCAACGATCACCAATAGCGAAGATCTCGCCATCGATGCTCACAATCGCAATTGCAGTCTCGTCAATGACGACGCGATGCGGCTTACGGTCGGCGAGGGCTTCTACGGCCACAACTTGAGTGAAGTCACTCATCGTCGCCGCCGATCTCGACGGGAACGCCCAGGCGTGCGCCAATGCGGCCCATGATGTCGGCTTGCCACTGCGCATCGGGGATGCGGGAGACGATGTCGGCGAAGAATCCGCGTACCACCAATTGACGTGCCGTCTCCTCGTCGATTCCGCGGGCCTGCAGGTAGAAGAGCTGATCGTCGTCGAAACGACCGGTCGCACTGGCATGGCCGGCGCTCGCAACATCGCCTGTTTCGAGTTCGAGGTTCGGCACCGAATCGGCCCGCGCACCATCGGTGAGCAGCAGGTTGCGGTTGATCTCATAGGTATCGATGCCCGTGGCTTCACGTCGAACCAACACGTCACCGACCCACACCGTGTGGCTCTTCTCGCCAGAAAGCGCACCCTTGTACACGACGTTGCTCGTACAGTTGGGTCGATCATGATCGACGAAAAGGCGATGCTCCATGAACTGGCCCTCATCGGCCAGGAAGACGCCGAGCAGTTGGGCATTTCCGCCGGTGCCGAGGTAGGACACACTGGGCAGCACTCGCAGACGAGATCCACCGAGACTGACCTGCGTGCCGTTGAAATGCGCATCTCGACCGATGTCAGCATGCCAGGTCAGGAGTGACTCCAGCGTGCGTTGACCGTCAGACACATTCACCACGGTTGCGGTGGCGCCGTCGCCCACAGTGACCACGATTGATCCGCAGATTGCCGATTCTCCTGGTTGCTCGATGATCACGGTGGCCTTGCTGAAACGACCGAAGCGAATCTCGACGTGTTCGTAGGCGATCGACGACGTGCCCTGGAGCTTGAGATGAATCGGCTCGGTCGACTCGTGATCAGCGGGTACTTCTAGCACGATCGCATGACTGACATGCGCGCGAGCCACGGCGGACGGCCGGTCGATCGGTAGCCACGAACTTGTCAGCTCGCCGATGGGTACGACCGACACGCCCGCGCCGCTGGCAGTCACGTACCCAGCACCGACGATAGGCGCCATGAACTGCGCGAATGCGCCGCTGGGGATGAAACGCCATTCCTCCTCACGGCCGGACGGCGTCGCGAAATCCTCCGGCGACAGCGAGCGGACGCGTGGTGAAAGATCGGTTGGTGGAGCGAGAGTGGGAGCGGTCATCCGACTGCGCCCTCCATCTGCAACTCGATGAGACGATTGAGCTCCAGCGCATATTCCATTGGGAGCTCCCGTGCGATGGGCTCCACGAAACCGCGAACGATCATCGCCATTGCTTCGTCCTCGGCCATGCCGCGGGACATCAGGTAGAACAACTGATCTGCGCTCACCTTGGACACGGTGGCTTCATGCCCCATGGACACGTCGTCTTCACGCACGTCGACGTAGGGATACGTATCGCTGCGCGAGATGTCGTCAACGAGTAGCGCATCACAACGTACAGTGCTCTTGGAGCCGTAGGCGCCCTCGAGAATCTGGACGAGACCGCGGTAGGAAGTGCGACCGCCGCCACGAGCAACTGACTTCGACACGATGCTCGACGAGGTATGCGGTGCTGCGTGCACCATCTTCGAACCGGCATCTTGGTGCTGTCCCTCGCCCGCGAAGGCGATGGAGAGAGTCTCGCCCTTGGCATGCTCCCCCATAAGCCACACTGCGGGGTACTTCATGGTGACCTTCGAACCGAGGTTTCCGTCGATCCATTCCATCGTGGCACCTTCGTGGGCCACGGCTCGCTTGGTCACGAGGTTGTACACGTTGTTCGACCAGTTCTGGATAGTCGTGTAGCGGCAACGACCACCCTTCTTGACGATGATCTCGACAACTGCCGAGTGAAGTGAGTCGCTGGAGTAGATCGGTGCAGTGCAGCCTTCTACGTAATGCACGTAGGCGTCTTCGTCAACGATGATCAGGGTGCGCTCGAACTGGCCCATGTTCTCGGTGTTGATACGGAAGTAGGCCTGAAGCGGGATATCAACCTTGACGCCCTTGGGGACATAGATGAAGGAGCCGCCTGACCAGGTTGCGGTGTTCAGTGCCGCGAACTTGTTGTCGCCCACGGGGATCACTGTGCCGAAGTACTCACGGAAGAGTTCGGGCTGCTCGCGAAGAGCGGTGTCGGTATCGAGGAAGAGCACGCCCAGCTGTTCGAGATCCTCGCGAATTGCATGGTAGACAACCTCGGATTCGTACTGAGCTGCCACGCCAGCAACGAGGCGCTGCTTCTCTGCCTCCGGGATACCCAGCTTGTCGTAGGTGCTCTTGATGTCGGCCGGGAGGTCTTCCCAGCTCGTGGCCTGCTTCTCGGTCGACCGAACGAAGTACTTGATGTTGTCGAAGTCGATGCCCGCGAGGTCTGAGCCCCACGCCGGCATGGGCTTCTTGTCGAACAGCCGCAGACCCTTAAGGCGCAGGTCGAGCATCCACTCGGGCTCGTTCTTCTTCGCACTGATGTCGCGCACGACGTCCTCGTTGAGTCCGCGTCGAGCGTTTGTGCCTGCGGCGTCAGGATCACTCCAGCCATAGTCATAACGACCGAGCTCATCGATTGTGGCTGCTTGCTCTTCGGCTGCGGTACTCATGCCGACACCTTTCGGTCGTGTGCTCGGTTGACGGGAATTACGGCGGTGCAGACACCATCGCCATGCGCGAGGGTGGCGAGTCTGAGGACATGAGTGCCGAGCGCCTTGCTGAGGGCGGCAGTCTCGGCTTCGCACAGTGCAGGAAATTCAGTTGCCGCGTCGACCACCGGACAGTGGTGCTGGCACAACTGCACGGTGGGGCCATTGTCATCTTCAACCGTGGCTGCGTACCCGGCTTCGGTCAGACGTGAGGCGACCGTGTCGATGGACGCATCGGCATTGATCGCCAAACTCGAGACAAGTCGATCGGCACGCTCCTGGGCAAAGGCTGCCACGGCTTCGGGGCCAGAGCTGCGATCGAGAAATCTCAGTACCTCGATCGCGAGTGACGCGGAGTGATCCGATAGCGCCGCCCGTCCGGCTGTGGTCAGGCTATGGACGAGGCTCGGGCGACCGCGCCGGGGCGCTGGTGCCGGCCCGAAAGGCGCGCGCTCAGTCGCGACCACGAAGTCAGCGTCGACAAGTGCACTCAGGGGCCGCCGAATGCCGGCTGCGGTCATTCCCAGCCGGATTCCGAGCTCGGAGACGGTCGCTGGACCCTGCTCTTGGAGGGACCGGGCGATGCGCTCAGCGGCTTCACCGGGGAATTTCACAACACCATTGTTGCGTTATTCACCCAAAGCCCGCAACTCGAGGATCAGCGCGCCCCGTAGACTCCCGCAGGTGAGTGCACTCGAGGTCGAGGATCTACGCATCACGTATGGGGAGATCGAGGCGGTTCGGGGTATTAGCTTCTCAGCCCAGGCAGGTGAGGTGACCTCGATTGTCGGTCCCAATGGCGCGGGCAAGACCAGCACGCTCGAGGCGTGTACCGGTATTCGTCCGGTGACAACGGGTGTGATTCGAGTGCTGGGTCTGCCGCCGGGTGAGCGCAGTGCTCGGGTCGGCACGATGCTGCAGTCAGGTGGCCTTTACCCAACGTCGCGACCTCTGGAATGGTTGACCCATCTCGCCAAGCTGTATCCCGACGGGCGCGACCCCCGCGAACTCCTGGAACTCGTCGGCATCTCTCCCGATTCCCGCACCACGACAAGGCGAATGTCGGGGGGTGAGCAGCAGCGACTCAAGTTCGCTGCTGCCTTGCTGCCGCGACCTGACCTGCTCTTCCTCGATGAGCCAACTGCAGGCATGGATCCTCAGGCCAGGCGCAACCTGATCGAGGTCATCGGCGAGCTTCGTTCCGCCGGGGTGGCCGTCGTGCTGACAACGCATCTGCTTGCGGATATCGAGGAACTCGCTGACAAGATCATTGTGCTGCGCCGGGGTGAGATTGAGAGAGTGGGAACGCTGGCTGAGCTGCGCGGTGAGTCAAGCTCACTGAGTTTTGATTCCGTTCCTGATCTTGACGTGGCCGAAATCATCCGGCGATTGCCCGTCGGTTATGACGTGGTGGAGACTCACGCCGGAAGTTACGTCGTGGAGGGTGAGCCAAGCCCCTCAGTGCTTGCGACAATCACGTCCTGGCTCGCTGAGCACGACGTGGCGACGACCGGCATTCGAGTCGGAAGGCTCAGTCTCGAAGAGCTCATCATCGGGGAAGAGTCATGAAACCGGCGATCGCGCATGCCGTGTGGGAGCTCAAACTCACGCTGCGCAACGGTGAGCAGTCGCTGCTCACGTTGATCATTCCGTTGGCGCTTCTGATCGGCCTGTGTGTCACGGGAGCGCTCTCGTCTACCGACGGTCTGTCGCGAGTGAACTCGGCCTTCCCCAGTGTCTGTATGGTCTCGCTCATTGCCACCTGCTTCACCTCGCTGGCCATCGGCACCGGTTTCGAACGAAGGTCAGGTGCCCTGACGTTCTTGGCGACCACGCCGCTGCGCCGACAGGGGCTCGTGCTTGGCAAGATCATTGCCACGATCATGCTCGCTGCGCTCTCGTTAGTTGTGGTGACCATTGCTGCAGCAATTCTGGGATGGCGACCTTCGATAGCGTCGCTTTGGGCGCTACCGACATTGCTCATCGCCGGTATTGCCTTCGCGAGTTGGGCTCTCTTCATTGCCTCCGTGTTCAGGGCCGAAGCGGTCTTGGCTATAGCCAATGCGCTGTTCCTGATCTTGATAATTGTTGGGGGCGCAAGCTCGCGAGCCACATCAAGCTCCTTAGCTGGCCTCATGGATCTCGTGCCCTCCGCGGCATTAGCGAATGCCCTGAGAAGTTGCCTAGGTGCAGGAGTCGCGCCTTGCTGGCCTACCTTGGTGAGTCTCGCCCTATGGGCGATCGTGGGCTTCGCCCTTGCGCGCAGGCGCTTTAGTTGGCAGTGATCACTAGGCTTCGAGGGTGACAATGGTTCCGCGCTGGATGCGCATCGTGTTCATAGCCAACCTCGTGGCACAGACGGCAATCGTCGTTACCGGCGCAGTGGTGCGGCTCACCGGATCAGGCTTGGGATGTCCTACGTGGCCGGAGTGCGTCGAGGGTTCCTACATACCCGTGGCGCGCCAAGCAGAGGCGTGGCATAAGTACGTTGAATTCGGCAATCGCCTCCTGACGTTTGCTGTCGGAGTCATCGCGATTCTGACGCTTGTGGCAGCCGTTATGTACGCGATCAGCAGACGACGCTCGGGTAAGTCCGGACGGCCGGCAATCCTCCTTCTCGGAATCGCTCCCCTGGCAGGCACCGTCGCCCAGGCGGTCCTAGGCGGCATCACCGTTCTCACCGGACTGAATCCGGTGACCGTCGGAATGCATTTCCTGGTGTCGATCGCACTCATCGCTGCCGCGGTTGCCCTCGTGGTTCGTTCGAGCGATGTTGATGACTCCCCCATCTCTTACCTGACCGGCAAGGAGGTTCGTCGCTTTACGTGGGCACTCGTTGTTGTCACGATGCTCGTGGTGATCATGGGTGTGGTGACCACCGGAAGTGGTCCGCATAGCGGCGATGCGGAAAGTGAGCACCGATTCCCCTTCGACCCGCGCACAGTGTCGTGGTTGCACGCGGACATCGTGTTGCTCTTC
>CALFIA010000145.1 GCA_937876275.1 uncultured Actinomycetes bacterium
CGGCGCGCTGATCGCGGCGGCGGTGGACGGCGGCGTGAAGCATTTCATTTTCTCCTCGACCGCCGCGACGTATGGCATTCCCGAAGTCTCGCCCGTGACCGAGGACAGCCCCAAGCTGCCGATCAATCCCTATGGCATGTCCAAGCTGATGACCGAGCACATGCTGAAAGACACGGCCGCCGCCCATCCGCTGAACTACTGCGCCTTGCGCTATTTCAACGTGGCCGGCGCCGATCCGCAGGGGATCGGGACCGGGCAAGGGCGTGATTTCAATGCCGCTGGAGGGCGGGGGCAGGGCTCCGGCTGATCCTGCACGCCCCAGGCCCGAGGGTCCGCAGCCCGCCAGACCAAGCACCAACGCGCAAGCAAGCGCCAAGGGCGCGCGCCTGACAGTCTTGCTGGCGAAACCCATGCCCTTCTCCCCAAGCGCCTTCAGCTTCGCCACAGGATAGGCGCCTTTGCGGGTAAATTACGACATTGCGCCCCGGCGCAGTGCGTTCTATATATCGAACTATCGATCCCTTTTAAAGAACGAAATAGCATGGATCAGGGCAAACCCAACCCCGCGACCCCCACTCCGTCCAGACCGGCCTCGTCCTCCTACACGGCTTTCGGCATGGGCATGGAGGCTGATCGGCTTCAGCCGGGCCTGCATGTGGTGGCGACCCCCATCGGCAACCTGCGCGACATTTCCTTTCGCGGGGTGGCGACGCTGGCGGCCGCTGACGCGGTCATTGCGGAGGACACGCGAGTCACCAAGACGCTGCTCGCCCATTACGGCATCACCACGCCCCTCATGGCCTATCACGAGCATAACGCCTCGGTGGTGCGGCCCCATATTCTGGCGCGGCTCGAATCCGGCGCCGCTCTGGCGCTGGTGTCGGATGCGGGCACGCCGCTGATCTCGGACCCCGGCTTCAAGCTGGTGGCGGACGCGGCTGCGGCAGGGATCAATGTGGTGGCGGTGCCCGGCGCCTCCGCCGTGCTGGCGGCGCTGATGGTGGCGGGCCTGCCGACCGACCGCTTCTTCTTCGAGGGCTTCCTGCCGCCCCGCAGCGCGGCCCGGCGCCAGCGCATCGCCGAACTCGCCCCCATTCCCGGCACGCTGGTCTTCTTCGAATCGCCCCGGCGCCTCGCCGAGACGCTGGAGGATCTCCATGCCGTTCTGGGCGCCCGCGACGCCGCCATCGCCCGCGAACTGACCAAACATTACGAGACCGTGCGAAGGGGCTCTTTGGGCGACCTCGCAGCCGCGCTCGCCGCCGAAGGCCCGCCCAGGGGCGAGATCGTGCTGCTGGTGGCCCCGCCCGGGGAGGGCGTGACCGTCATGAGCGCGGAGGATCTGGACGCCAAATTGCGCAAGGCGCTGGCCACCCTCTCGGTGAAAGACGCGGCCTCCGTGGTGGCGGCGGAGACCGGCCAGCCCCGCCGTCAGGTCTATGCGCGGGCGGTGGAGATCATGGCTGCGGACCGGGACGCATGAGCGACGCGCCCCCGCCCGGGCGCGACCGGCAGGCGGCGCGCACATTCGGCATTCGCGCGGAATGGGCGGCGCTGGCGCTGCTCACCGTCACGGGATACCGGGTGCTTGCGCGCAATTTCGTGGCGCCAGGCGGGGAGATCGACCTCATCGCCCAGCGCGGCCAGACCATCGCCTTCATCGAGGTGAAGGCCCGGCCCCAGATGGATCAGGCGCTGATCGCCATCACCGAGCAAAAACGCAGGCGCATCGGCCGCGCCGCCCAGGTCTGGCTGCGGCAGAATCGCTGGGCCGCCACCTATGCCCTGCGCGGAGATGCGGTCTTCATCGCCCCCCGCCGCCTGCCCCGCCATCTGCCCGCCGCTTTCGCGCTTGATCTCATGGGCTATTGACGGCGGGCGGAGGCCGTGTCGATGTTCCGCCCGCAAGAGGCGGGTTACAGAGGAATCGTCATGAGCCTGAAGGTCGCGGTCCAGATGGACCCTGTCGAGCGCATCAACATCGCCGGCGATTCCACATTCGCGCTCATGCTGGAGGCGCAGGCGCGCGGCCATGAGTTGCTCTATTACACGCCCGAAAAGCTCTCCATGCGCGACGGGCGCATCATCGCCAGCGCGCAGTCCGTGACGGTGCAGGACGTCGTCGGCGGCCATTGCACGCTCGGCGACGCCGGGATGATCGACCTTGGCGATGTGGATGTGGTGCTGCTGCGCCAGGACCCGCCCTTCGACATGGCCTATGTCACCACCACCCATCTGCTGGAGCGGATTCATCCGCAAACGCTGGTCGTGAACGATCCTTTCAGCGTGCGCAACGCGCCTGAAAAAGTCTTCGTGATGAAGTTCCCCCATCTCATGGCGCCCACCCTCATCACCCGCGACCGCGAGCAGATCGACGCCTTCCGCGCCGAGCATGGCGACGTCGTGATGAAGCCGCTTTATGGCAATGGCGGCGCGGCGGTGTTCAAGGTCTCGCGGGAGGATCCGAATTTCGGCTCCCTGTTCGATCTCTTCTCCGTCACCTTCCGGGAGCCCTGGGTGGTGCAGCGCTTCCTGCCGCAGGTGACCGAAGGCGACAAGCGCATCATTCTGGTGGATGGGGAGGCCGCTGGCGCCGTCAACCGCGTACCGGCCGCCAACGACATCCGCTCCAACATGGTGCGCGGCGGGGCGGCGCGGCCTACCGATCTGACGAAGCGCGAACTTGAAATCTGCGAGACCATCGGCCCCGATCTCAAGCGCATGGGCCTGATTTTCGTTGGCATCGACGTCATCGACGGCAACCTGGTGGGGTGTGATGCCTGGCACCACCGCGTGCTCGTCTGGGAGGGCATCCCCTCCGAGAACTTCGCGCGACCGTCCCACGCCCTCGGCCAAGCCGATCTCGAGCAGGTCGAGGCCAATCGCGGCGGCGAAGTATCCGCCTCAACCATGTACTGGCCCTTCGGTTGCGCAGTCGTCAACGACACCTTCTGGGTAGCCGACACCGGCAACCGACGGGTGCTTGGCTGGCGCATTCCACCGGGAGGCAGTGCACTCCCCGATCCCTCCCGGCCGGCCGACATCGTTCTCGGCCAGGACGACGACACGAGTCGGCAGGACAATCGAGGAGAGGGCATCAGCGACTCCTCCTTCCGCTGGCCGCATGCGGTTGCCGGAGACTCCGAGACTCTCTTCATTGCCGATGCGGGCGATCATCGAGTGCTCAGCTGGTCACCTGCGCCGCGCAACTCGATGACTCCCGCCGACGGCGTGCTCGGCCAGGACGACCTCGCAAGCATGGAGGAGTTCAAGATCAGGCCGCAGGGCGCTCAGCGCATGCGCTTTCCGTATGCAGTCGCTATGGACGCCGACAGACTCTTCGTGGCCGACACATCGAACAACCGAATCCTGGTTTGGCACGGAATACCGCGAGGTGGCGTAGGAACCCCGGCTGACACCGTTCTCGGCCAACCCGACATGGACGCCAACGGAGAGAACCGCTGGGCCTCGGTGAGCGATGACTCGATGTGCTGGCCGTATGGCCTCAGCATCGCAGGCAACCTCCTCGCTATCGCTGACTCCGGCAACAACAGAGTGATGCTCTGGCAGCTCGCGGAGCGGTGATGCAGCGCAGGGCCATTCGCGTCACCGGGGTCGTGCAGGGTGTCGGCTTCCGACCGTTCGTCTGGGGGCTTGCCGCCGAGCTTTTGCTGAGTGGCCATGTGGGAAACGATGCCGACGGCGTGTTCATCGAGGTTCAAGGAGACAACACCGCACTCCGGGAGTTCGAAACCCGGCTTCGCGCAGAGGCACCCCCCATGAGTGTCGTCGACGAGATCACCGCTGCCGATATCGAGCTGCACGCCGACGATTCTTTCGTGATCTTGACGAGCGTGGACTCTGAGGGCAGCACGTCGATTCCTCCTGACACCGCCGTGTGCGATGCCTGCCTGGCCGAGATGCGCGACCCCGGCGATCGTCGATTCGGGTACCCCTTCATCGCCTGCACGAACTGCGGCCCGCGCTACACGATCGTCACGGGGCTCCCTTACGACCGTCCCTTCACGACCATGGCCGATTTTCCGATGTGCGAAGCCTGCCAGGCGGAGTACGACGACCCGAGATCTCGGCGCTTCCATGCCCAACCCACCGCCTGCCCCGAGTGCGGTCCGGCACTATCGATGTCGGTACTCGAGATCGTCGAGCGCCTACGCGCCGGGGAAATCCTTGCGATCAAGGGGATCGGCGGCTACCACCTCGCCTGCGACGCCCGGAACGCTGCTGCAGTCACTCGGCTGCGCGAGCGCAAGCAGCGCGGGAGCAAGCCCTTCGCCCTCATGGTTCGTGACCTCGAGGTTGCCTCGGCGATAGTCGACCTTGATGGCTCAGCTCGCGACCTGCTCAGCTCAGCAGCACGACCCATCGTGCTAGCACGAGCGCTTGACTCGGATCTGCAGCGGTCGGCCGCACCGGGAAATATCAACGTGGGCGTAATGCTCCCCTATGCGCCCTTGCATCATCTGCTCTTCGATGCCGAGGCTCCCGACACACTGGTCATGACCAGCGGCAACCTCAGTGACGAACCCATCTGCATCTCCGCACGTGAGGCCGAGGAACGACTGTGTTCGCTGGCGGATGCCTTCGCTCACCATGATCGGCGCATTCACGTCGCCTGCGATGACTCCGTCGTGCGGGCGATGCCCGGTGGTCCGCAGCCGGTGCGACGCAGTCGCGGCTACGCACCGTTGCCGATCCGACTTCCGGTGTCGACCGCACCCGTGGTCGCCGTTGGGGGTGAACTGAAGACCACCGCCTGCGTGGCCCGCGGAGACCATGCCTGGATGAGCCAACACATCGGCGACACGGGCAACCTGGAGACCCTGCGCATGCTGGAGCGCACGGTGGGCACGCTGTGCGAGCTGCAGCGCGTCGAGCCCACGGCGATCATCAGCGATGCGCATCCTTCGTATCTCTCCCGGCGCTGGGCGGAGGAGGAAGCCGCCCGCCGGGGTATCGAGCACGTCACCGTTCAGCATCACCACGCTCATGTCGCGTCATTGATGACCGAGCATTCGATCACCTCGCCGATTCTCGGCTTTGCCTTCGACGGCACGGGCTACGGCTCCGACGGCACCATCTGGGGCGGCGAGTTGCTGCTCGCCGACCTCGCTCACGCTGAGCGCATCGGTCATCTCGCCTCGTTCCCTCTGCCCGGCGGCGACGCGGCAACGCGACACGTCAGCCGCATTGCCATCGCGCATTTGCGCGCCGCAGGTATTGCACGCACCGACGACCTGCCGGCAGTGCGGGCAACCGAGGGACTCGCGGTGATCGAGCGCATGCTCGAGACCAGCACCGGCTGCTCGCCCACGACCAGCATGGGGAGACTCTTCGATGCGATCTCCTCACTTCTCGATGTTCGCCACCTAGTTGATTACGAAGGCCAGGCCGCCATCGAACTGGAGGCACTTGCTGCCACCGCACCGCCGGTTGAGGCCGCAGACTGGGAGCCGGCCATCGGGAAAGACCTCGTACTTGACCCGGCCCCGGCGATAAGGGCCGCAGTCGCTGCCACGCGAGCAGGCATACCTGTCGCCCAGGCTGCTCGCGCCTTCCACGAGGGCCTTGCCGCGGGCATCACCCGCGCCGCGACCTTGGCACGTGAATCCCATGGGGTCGAGACTGTCGGCCTGACCGGAGGAGTCTTCTCGAATTCCCTCCTCACGGCCGCTTGTCAGGCCAGACTTAGCCAGGAGGGCTTCACCGTCCTCATTCACCATCTAGTTCCGCCGAATGACGGTGGTCTGGCCCTTGGCCAGGTCGCGGTCACGGCAGCTCGCCGTTAGAAGGGATGTGCCATGTGCCTCGGAGTGCCCGGTCGGATTGAGGAGATCTGGGAGGCCAATGGCACTCGCATGGCCAATGTCGACTTCGGGGGCGTGCGAAAGGAAGTCTGCCTGGCCTACATCCCCGATGCTGAGATCGGCGAGTACACGATCGTGCACGTCGGTTTTGCCTTGACCAAGATCGACGAGAAGTCAGCCATGGAGACCCTTGAGCT
>CALFIA010000146.1 GCA_937876275.1 uncultured Actinomycetes bacterium
GTTATCTACAATGGTTCGTACGGCACCCGCACCATCCTTTTCGAGACCGGTCGCCTGGCACGCCAGGCTGCAGGCTCCGTCGCCGTGTACCTCGACGACGAGACCATGCTGCTCTCGGCTACCACTGCATCCAAGAACCCCAAGGATCAGTTCGACTTCTTCCCGCTGACGGTTGATGTCGAGGAGCGCATGTACTCCGTCGGACGTATCCCCGGCTCGTTCTTCCGCCGCGAGGGTCGCCCGACCGAAGACGCCATCCTCACCTGCCGTCTCATCGACCGCCCCCTGCGCCCGACCTTCGTCAAGGGCCTGCGCAACGAGGTTCAGGTCGTCATCACTGTCATGTCGCTCAACCCGCGCGACCTGTACGACGTAGTCGCCATCAATGCGGCATCGGCATCGACTCAGCTGGCCGGCCTGCCGTTCAGCGGCCCGATCGGTGGCGTTCGCGTTGCTCTCATCGGCGGCCAGTGGGTCGCATTCCCGACCCACGAGCAGCTTGAGGAGGCCGTGTTCGACATGGTCGTCGCAGGCCGCATCGCCGGTGACGACGTCGCGATCATGATGGTCGAGGCCGAGGCCACTGCACGCACCATCGAGCTCGTCGCCGGTGGCGCTACTGCACCGACCGAAGAGGTTGTCGCCGCAGGCCTGGAGGCATGCAAGCCGTTCATCAAGTCGCTGTGCGAGGCACAGATCGAGCTCGCAAAGAAGGCTGCCAAGCCGACCGGCGAATTCCCGATCTTCCTCGAGTACCAGGCAGATGCCTACGACGCCGTGGAGCGCCTGGCATTCGCCGATGTCACCAAGGCCCTGACCATTCTCAGCAAGGCCGAGCGCGAGGCAACCCTCGACGACATCAAGGTCACCGTCATCGCCGAGCTCTCCTCGCAGTTCGAGGGCCGCGAGAAGGAGCTTGGTGCCGCACTGAAGTCCGTTACCAAGAAGTGCGTCCGCGATCGCGTCCTGCGCGACAAGGTGCGCATCGACGGTCGTGGTCTCACTGACATTCGTACTCTCTCCGCAGAGGTTGATGTCATCCCGCGTGTTCACGGCTCTGCACTGTTCGAGCGCGGCGAGACCCAGATCCTAGGTGTCACCACACTGAACATGCTCAAGATGGAGCAGCAGCTCGACACGCTGAACCCCGACAACCGCAAGCGCTACATGCACAACTACAACTTCCCGCCGTACTCGACCGGTGAGACCGGTCGCGTGGGCTCGCCCAAGCGTCGCGAGATCGGCCACGGAGCACTCGCCGAGCGCGCGCTGCTTCCGGTGCTGCCTTCGCGCGAGGAGTTCCCGTACGCGATTCGCCAGGTGTCCGAGGCTCTCGGCTCCAACGGCTCGACCTCGATGGGCTCTGTCTGCGCATCGACCATGTCGCTGCTCAACGCCGGTGTGCCGCTGCGCGCACCTGTCGCGGGTATCGCCATGGGCCTGATCTCGGGCGAGGTTGACGGCAAGACCGAGTACGTCGCATTGACCGACATCCTCGGCGCCGAGGATGCCTTCGGCGACATGGACTTCAAGGTCGCAGGCACCAAGCAGTTCGTCACCGCGCTGCAGCTCGACACCAAGCTCGATGGCATTCCTGCCTCCGTGCTGGCCGGCGCACTGCAGCAGGCACGCGATGCTCGCTTCACGATCCTCGAGGTCATGAACGAGGCCATCGATGCGCCTGACGAGATGGCGGCAACCGCACCTCGCGTCATTGCGGTCAAGATCCCGGTCGACAAGATCGGCGAGGTCATCGGCCCCAAGGGCAAGATCATCAATCAGATCCAGGAAGACACCGGCGCCGACATCTCGATCGAAGATGACGGCACTGTCTACATCGGCGCAACCGATGGCCCCTCGGCCGAGGCTGCCCGTACCGCGATTAACCAGATCGCCAACCCGACCATGCCCGAGGTGGGCGAGCGCTTCCTGGGAACCGTCGTCAAGACGGCGGCCTTCGGTGCCTTCGTCTCCCTCATGCCGGGCAAGGACGGCCTGCTGCACATCTCCGAGGTCAAGAAGCTCGCGGGCGGCAAGCGCGTCGAGAACGTCGAAGACGTCCTCAAGGTCGGCGACAAGATCCAGGTCGAGATCAAGGAAATCGATCAGCGCGGCAAGCTTTCGCTGATCCCGGTCATCGAGGAATCTGCCGCCAGCAATGGCTAAGACCTCAACTCGCACACTGCTCAGGGAGGGCGACGGCGGCATTGTCCGCCGGACCGTCCTCCCTGGCGGTTTGCGCATCATTACCGAGCAGGTGCCGGGCGTGCGCTCGGTCGCCTTCGGCGTCTGGGTCGGTGTCGGTTCTCGCGACGAGACCCCGGCCACGATGGGCTCGGCTCATTACCTCGAGCACCTGCTGTTCAAGGGCACTCATAAGCGAGATGCCCTCGACATCTCTGCCTCCATCGAGGCGGTTGGCGGTGATCTCAACGCCTTCACGACCAAGGAGTACACGTGCTACTACGCACGCGTGCTCGATAACGATCTTCCGCTGGCCATTGACGTGGTCAGTGATGTCGTCACTGATGCGCTCATTCGCGCAGCCGACGTCGAGTCCGAGCGTGGCGTGATCCTTGAGGAGATCGCCATGCACGATGACGATCCCAGTGACGTCGTGCACGACGAGTTCGCGTCGGTGCTGTTCGGCGACTCTCCCCTCGGTCGACCGATTCTCGGCACGATCGACACCATCGAGGCAATTCCCCGCGCCTCGATCAATCGCTTCTACCGCTCGCGCTACAAGCCAAGCGCCATGGTCGTCTCAGTTGCCGGCTCACTCGATCACGACACAGTCGTCAAG
>CALFIA010000147.1 GCA_937876275.1 uncultured Actinomycetes bacterium
ATGGTCCCAATCGAAGTCCATGACACGTACGCGACCTGCCTCAACAAAGGCAGTCCTCGCGGACGAGTCAGTAAGCAGCGTCACGGCCGCTTGGGCCAGGGCGCCTGAGTCGCCGGTTGCAAACAGGCAACCGGCCTTTCCATCAGCCAGGACATTCCTGAATGCGGGAAGGTCAGAGGCAAGAACGGCGGTTGACGCGGCCATCGCCTCTGCCAGCACGATGCCAAACGACTCCCCTCCAGTGTGCGGAGCCACGTACACATCAGCACTGGCGAAGGCCCGTGCCTTGTCGACGTCACTTACCCGGCCTAGATACAGGACGTTGTCACGTACTGAGGCGTCGAGGGAATCGCGCTGCTCATCGATGTCGCCTGGGCCGACGATAACGATCTGAACATTGGGGACACTTTGCACGATGGCGGGCAAGGCGTCGACGAGGACGCTCAACCCCTTGCGAGGTTCGTCCATCCGACCCAAGAACACCATGCTTGGGCGAGATGGATCGAATTGCTCGAGCCGATCCTCGGTCACAAAGTCACTCACTCTGACGCCGTTCGGAATAAGAACCGCATCGCCACCGAGATGTCCGACGAGAAATCGCCGGGCATCCTCACTCACCGCGATCCGTGCGGTGACCTTTTCCATGGCTGTCTGGGCAATATAGAAACTTGCCGAGAGCATTCGCGATCTCTCGGACGACGAATGCCACGTTGCCACGATGGGGCCACGGCCCACCCAGCAGGCCAAGAGGGACAGACTCGGTGCCAGGGGCTCGTGAACGTGCAGAACATCGAAATCGCCATCCTTGATCCACCTGCGGACTCTGCTCGTCGCCTTGACACCGAAACTCAGCTTGGCAACGGATCCGTTATACGGGACGGACACAGGTCTACCACCGTCGACGATCCACTCAGGGACGTCTGCCGTCTCGTCGATGGGAGCGAGAACACTGACCTCGTGCCCACGCGAGATGAGCGTCTGAGCGAGGTCAGCTATGTGCGAACGCACACCACCAGGAGCATCCCAGGCGTAGGGGCAGACAAGTCCGATCCTCACAGGTCGCTCACCCAGACCTTCTGCATCATGTGCCAATCAGCGGGATGCGCATAGATCCCATCGCAGAGTGCATCGGCGAGGCCTTGGCACATCTCGGCAACGCGCGCAGAAGTCTCTCCGTCACCAGGGATCGGGACCGCGGGGTAAACCTGGCCGCGCAGCATGTCACCGTCAAACCACATGGACACCGGGTAAAGCGGCGCGCCAGTGAGAATCGACAGCAGTGCGGGTCCGCCCGGAATTCGTGCGGTTTCGCCGAACATCTGAACATCCACCCCATTTCGGCCGACATCTCGGTCGCCGAGCAAGGCAACGAGGCCACCGTTGTTGAGAGTCCTTGCCAGCGAGCGAATCACATCCGGAGCCCCATGAGGGACTACGTCCATTCCAAGGGTTCGGCGATAGTCAAGGAACTGATTAAAAACGCCCTCGGGCTTGAGCCGCTCCGCCACAGTGGTGACAGATCCGTAACGCAGAGCCGCCCAGGCGCCAGCGTGATCCCAATTCGCCATGTGACCCGGCGCCATGATGATGCCGCGGCCGGCTCCAATCGCTGCATCCATGACCTCGTGGCCCTGAAGATCGAATGTTGCCGATATTCGTGAGTGGCTCCAGGCGGGAAGTCGGAACGCCTCATTCCAATAGCGGAGGTAGCTGCGCATGCCCTCGCGACTCAGTTCCCGCAATTCTGACTTCGACAACTCAGGGCGTACTCGTCGAAGATTCGCCTCAAGTTGACGTACCGAAGCGCCACCCTTGCGCCAAGTCCGGTCGGCAATTCGACGGAAAAGCACCTCGGACGTTCTTTCGGGCATCTTCTTGACCGCCCGCCAGCCCAGACCGAAGGCGGCCTCGGTTGCTGCATCGACAACTTCGGATTTCATGGGCGCAGTTGTCCTCGAACTGTCCATATTCGTTGAACCACGGTCACAAGTCCGAGTGCACCCAACGCCCACAGCGCCACGGGCAGAACGTAAGGCACGCCGAGACCAGTGATAAAGACAGCGAGCAGCACGACGATGAGACGTTCAGCACGTTCGGCGATGCCCACGTTTGCCGTTGCCCCCACTGCTTCTGCGCGCGCCTTCGCGTATGAGGTGACTTGACCCATCACCAAGCACAGCAGCGCCGCTGCAGTAACGCCCACCTGATCATTGGACGCACCCCAAAGCACGATTCCACCGAAGATTGCCCCGTCGGCGACGCGATCCAAGGTTGCGTCAAGGAAGTTGCCCCAGGGTCCACTCGTTCCGCGCATACGGGCCATGGTCCCGTCGAGAAGATCACTGAAGGCAAAGAGGGTGATCAGGAGCGGGCCGAGGATGAAACGACCGCTCGGGAAGCAGACCAGCGCTGTTGCGACTACGAGAACTGTGCCAAGAACTGTGATCGCATCGGGCGAGACATGCATGCGGAGAAGAAGACGCGCAGGCGGCTCAAGAATCGCGCTCATCACTTTGCGCGCTTGTGGATTGTTCAGCATCAATCTCCCCATCGAGGTCTCCCCCGATGCTATCCGTCGTCCTCACGTGAGTCGGCTTGCCGCACGTGAGTCAGTCACGAGAGTCTTAGCTCGTGAGAGATACTTCCGACGCCCTGGCCGTCATGGTGGTGGGCGTCGAGAACTCCGGAGTACACACCCTCGTCGGCGCACTCGCGGGTTCGATGCACCCTGCCCAATCAGGTGAACGACTGTGGGAGAACGCGCTGATTCGATTCTCGTCTGGCCGCCCCGGTTCCTGCGAAC
>CALFIA010000148.1 GCA_937876275.1 uncultured Actinomycetes bacterium
ATGGCGATAATGGCTACCGGAGTGTCAATGGCATTTAAGCCATCAAGAAGAAAGGCAGGGTTAAACGCAATAGAAATTTCATCACCCGAGGTAGAACATTCCACGTATTCCTGCGCCTGAGCAATATCGCCACTGCCTCCGCCACCCGTCACAATCGCTTCAGTTGCAGTGAACGTAATTTTGACTGGTTGCTCGCGATCAAGAACTAGGGCTACGCGCTTTACTGCCTCCGCTAATGAGGCAGTGCTTACTTGTGCCACCGTTGAAGACTCACTTGGGAGCAGCGTCTTGTACTTAGGGAAGTCAGCAGCCAACATGCGACTAGTGGTTTGACGGCCAGCACCTTCAACACCGACGATACCCTCACTGATCGAAGCGAATGCGAGTGAAACACTTTCACTGGTAGACAGTGATTTCGCGGTGTCTGACAAAAACTTGGCGGGCACTAGGGCATTTGTGGACAGGTTAGTCGCAGACGGTGACCACTCTAATTCCCGAATAGCTAGTCGGTAGCGGTCGGTAGCTGCAAGCGTGATGAGCGATCCATCCACATCAACTTTGATACCGGTAAATGCAGGAAGAGTCTCATCACGAGAGGCTGCAACAAACACTTGTGCGATGGCGTTAGCAAAATCTGCCCCTGCCACAGTGCCGCTGACTTCAGGCATATTGGGCAGCGGTGGATACTCAGTCACTGGCATAGTCGGGATTGTGAATGACGAACGACCACAGGTAATCGTGGCACGCGATCCTTCTATGGCAACATCAATATTCGATGACGGAAGTGATCGGGTGATGTCAGCCAGGAGACGACCTGGCACCAAAATTGTGCCATTCTCAGTTACTCTCGCTGCGAGATCGACTCTTGCGCTCACGTCTGCGTCGCTACCAGAGATGACGATTCCATCAGGGTCTGCGACGATGTGTAGTCCGGTGAGTAACGGGTTGACAGACTTTGTGGGCAAACTACGAGAGGCCAGATCGGAAGAGCACACGTCTGAACTCCAGTCACCGATGTTTATCTCGT
>CALFIA010000149.1 GCA_937876275.1 uncultured Actinomycetes bacterium
CGAGCCGACCAACCACCTCGACGTCGAGGTCATTGCCTGGCTCGCTGCGTACCTCAAGACCCGACCGCGCCTAGGCCTGCTCGTCGTCACCCATGATCGCTGGTTCCTCGACGAGGTCTGCGACAACATGTGGGAAGTCGTCGATGGTGGAGTCGAGGAATACGACGGTGGCTATAGCGCCTACGTGCTCGCTAAGGCAGAGCGCATGCGCCAGGCATCGGTATCCGAGCAGCGGCGCAACATGCTCATTCGCAAGGAGCTCGCCTGGCTGCGCCGTGGCGTACCGGCTCGCACCTCGAAGCCGAAGTTCCGCATCGATGCAGCGAACGAGCTGATCACCGCTGAGCCTCCGCCTCGTAACAAGATCGAACTGCTGTCCTTCGCCGATGCACGTCTTGGTAAGACCGTTTACGAAGTTCATGACGGCATGCTCAAGGCCGGCGACAAGATGCTCATCGAGCGCTTCAACTTGAACATCGGCCCAGGTCAGCGCATCGGAGTTCTCGGTTCGAATGGCGCAGGCAAGACCACGCTGATTCGCATGCTGCAAGGTGAGGTGAAGCTTGCGCAGGGCAAGCTCGTCACGGGCGTGACAGTTAAGCCTGCCTATCTCTCACAGCATCTCGAGGAGCTCAACCCGAAATGGCGCGTGCTCGAGGCAGTGGAGCACGTCGCCAATCGCGTCGATCTCGGCAAGGGACGCGAGCTCTCGGCATCGCAACTGTGCGAGCGCCTCGGCTTCGGCGCTGATTCGCAGTGGACTCCCGTGGGCGACCTCTCCGGCGGCGAGCGCCGTCGACTGCAGCTCACTCGCCTCCTGATGGGTGGCCCGAACGTTCTTGTTCTCGATGAGCCGACCAATGACTTCGATATCGAGACTCTTGGCGCCCTGGAAGACCTCCTCGATGGCTTTGCCGGCACTCTCATCGTGATCTCGCATGACCGCTTCTTCCTTGAGCGTGTGTGCGATGACTTCTACGGGCTTGTCGGTGATCTTCAACTGCGTGATCTGACCGGGGGAGTCGATGACTACCTCGATCGCTTGCGAGCGCGAAAGGCCGCGCCTGCGGCAAAGGGCGTCTCGAACAGCGCCGGAGCTCCTGCCGGTAATAGCGCAGCTCAGGACCGCCTGAACCAGAAGGAGATGTCGAAGCTCGAGCGCCAGATCAAGAAGTTCGATGAGCGCGAGACGAAGCTGCATGCCGATCTGGCGACTTATGCGACTGACTTCGAGAAGGTCGCGGCGTTGAACGAGGAACTTCGCGAGGTGCAGAAGGGCAAGGAAGAGGCCGAGGAGGCCTGGCTCGCCCTCGCGGAGTAATCAGCGCCAGCTGGCGAGCAGCGAGTTTGCCGCGAGTTGTGCGAGCTCGTCTTCAGTCAGATTCAAAGCCTGAGCAATCGCCAAGTAATTGTCGGCAACGTAACCGCCGAAGTAGGCGGGGTCGTCGCTGTTCACGGTGACGAGCACGCGATCTTCACCGATGGCTTCCGGTGTTTCTTCGGTGGAGTTCCACCAATAGACCCAACGCAAGACGTGCGTCAGCGAATCGCTGACGCTGATGGACACGGCGGGCCCCGCGTTTGGGATGGAGTGGACGCGGGCGGGCCTGGGCGGGCCGCGCGCCTTTTTCGCGGCCGCCGCGTTTGCAGGCGACATTTTTGTGGCGGGCGGCGCGTCGGCCCTCAACGGCACGCTGCTGCGCGACGTGTGGCGCTCCACCAATGGCGCGCGCAGCGCGTGGGCGTTGGTGGCGGTGCTGCCCGCGGGGCGCGCGGGCGCGGCGGGCAGCGCCGGCCGACATGGCACTGCGCAGGGCCGGCCCGAGACGGGCCAGTCGACCCTTGATCAGATAGTCATCGGCACCTGCCTGAATGGCCGCAACTGCTGCGTCTTCACCGATATTGCCCGACACGATGATGAACGGCAGGTTTGTGCCTTCCGAACGGATGATGCGCAAAGCTTCAGTGCTCGAGAAACGCGGAAGATGGTGGTCGGAGATCACCGCGTCCCAGGGGCCGTCGGCGAGCGCCGCCAGCAGTCCCTGTGCATCTTCGACTCGGATCGCATGCGGATCGAAATGCTGTCTGCGCAATGAGCGCAAAAGCAACTCGTAGTCCAGTTCGGAGTCTTCGACGACCAGCAGACGGATGGCCTCGCCGCTGGTTTCCGAACCGGCGGTTCGCGCAGCGGAACTGGACGCAGAACTGGTCTCGGAATTGGTGGGATACACCGGTGCTTTTCAGGGGTTGCCCAGACGCAATGGTGTCTGAGAATGTCACAACCGATGCAATCGGGCGGGCAAACGAATCGATCGATGTTAGCACGCAGGTCATGCTGACTTAAATGTGATGAAGCAGGTGCAATGGGACTCGATCAAGCAGGCACAGGACTTACCACGGTACCGACCAGCTTGGTGGCCGACCTGCAGGATGAGCTGATGACAGCCGGCACCGAGCTCGACCGTCTGCAGCGTCTCCTGATCGATGCGGTCACGCAACTGTCAGCGCATTTTTCCCATGCCGTGATCAGTCA
>CALFIA010000150.1 GCA_937876275.1 uncultured Actinomycetes bacterium
TTCCCACGATGAGGACTGGCCCGAGGGACCCAGCCGGCAACGACACGACTTCCCCTCCCCTTAAAGACCTACATCGGTGTACAGCGAACGCAATTCTGCCCCATGAATCTCTCGCATCACACCAGGCCGCTGCTGCCCGAGATGAATAGGTCCTATCCGGGTGCGCACGAGTTCGAGTACTGGGTGCCCGACAGAGTCCATCATTCGCCGAACAATTCGATTACGACCTTCGTGAAGCACGATCTCCACCATGGCTCTATCCGGCAACTGCTGCACTAAACGTGCGCTCACTGCCTTGGCAGGACCATCATCAAGTTCTACACCCCCACGCAGCCGCGCGAAGACGTCCTTGGCAGGCTTGCCCGTCACCGTGGCGATGTAAGTCTTCTCAACATCATGGGAAGGATGGGCGAGCCGATTGCCTAGATTCCCGTCGTTGGTCAAGATGAGAAGTCCTTCGGTCTCAGCGTCGAGTCGACCCACATGGAAGAGGCGTTCCTCACGATCGGCAACGTAATCCCCCACGCAGGGCCGCCCGTTCTCATCGGACATCGTTGAGACAACGCCACGTGGCTTATTGAACGCGATCACCACCATGTCGGGGATCGTGGGAACACGTTGACCATCGACTCGCACGACGGCTGACAGTGGATCGATGCGCATGCCTTGCTCCTCGACCACCGAGCCATTGACTTCGACTCGGCCTTGCGCGATCAGGATCTCGCACGCACGACGGCTGCCTATGCCCGCCAGGGCGAGAACCTTCTGCAACCGAGGCAGGTTGCTGTCGTCAGTCACCTGTGGCCACCGAGTCGAGGACATCCTCGAGATCGGCTAGATCAGGCAGATGCTCCGCCAGTGGCGGGAGGTCGTCGAGTGAAGCGATACCCATGCGCTCGAGGAAGTGCGAGGTTGTCCGGTAAAGAATGGATCCGTCATCATGCCCGGCTTCTTCAATAAGTCCACGCGCTACCAACGTGCGAATCACTCCATCGACGTTGACACCGCGAACCGCAGCGACTCGACCACGACTGACCGGCTGCCGGTATGCGATCACGGCCAGTGTTTCGAGTGAGGCCTGGGTAAGTCGCGCCTGCTGACCGTCCAGCACGAATCTCTCAACAAGAGGGGAGCAGGCAGCACGTGTGTAGTAACGCCAGCCACCGGCAACCTCGCGCAACTCGAAACCGCGCTCCTGTTCGTCATATTGAACGACCAATGACGCAATGGTGTCTTCAACCTCATTGACAGGCCTGCGAGTTGCTGCGGCAAGGGAGAGAATCGTCATTGGCTCATCGGCAAGCAGCAAAAGCGCCTCGAGTCCAGCGGCGAGTGAGGGTGCACCCAAGGCATCGCCCTCGATTCCTTCATCAGGAGTCAGTTCCGACTCGGCTTCGACTTCCTCCGTGACGGTGTCGTTCTCACTCATCGGCACTCCCCTGCTGGTCATTCTCATCTGCGGTGTTGTCAGGAAGGTTGGCGAACTCGCCATCCGCACGTTCGTCATTTGATTGCGATGTGTCGGGCGAGTGGTGCTCTGCGACCAGATCACCGGCTGGCTCGGTCACGGGCGAACCTTCGAACTCATCAACAACCGTGATCTCACCCTCATCGGGGCCGGTCCAGCGAATCGTGAGATCCCCGAGCGGGGTGATCTGCTCGAATGCCACCATGGCATCGCGGTACAGCTCCAGAAGTGCGAGGAATCGTCCGACGATGAGCATGGTTGTGTCGCAGTCTGCGATCAATGCGCGGAAGGTTGACGTGCGCTGCCGGCGCATACGATCGGCAATGATCACCGCCTGCTCGCGCACGCTTACCTTCTGCACGTGAATGTGCCCGATGCCCACCTCAGCTATCGGCTTGGGAGCCAATGCCTTGGCGGCGAGAGCTGCGAATTGATCAGGGCCGAGTCCGAGTAGTACCTCCGGCAGCAAGGCTGCGAACTGTGGCTCAAGCCCGACAGTACGAGGAACCCGTCGATGCGCCGAGCCCATGCTTTCGGCAAAGAGCGCAGCAACTTCCTTGAACGCGCGATATTGCAGTAGTCGGGCGAAGAGCAGGTCGCGCGCTTCCAGAAGCGCAAGATCCTCTTCGTCCTCGACCTCACCACTCGGCAGCAGTCGCGCGGCCTTCAAATCGAGAAGAGTGGCAGCAACGACGAGGAAGCTACTGGCCTCGTCGAGATCCCACTCGGTACCTTGCGCACGAATGTACGAGATGAACTCGTCCGTGACTTGATGAAGCGCAAGCTCGGTCACTTCAAGCTTGTGCTTGGAGATCAGCTGGAGGAGGAGATCAAATGGGCCTTCGAAGTCGCCTACGTGGACGGAGAAGCCGCTTGGGTCATCGGAGGCAACGTCTGGGTTAAGCGGAGTGTCGGTGGGAATGCTCACCGTGACAGAACCTCGCGCGCCAGTTGCTCATAGGCCTGTGCACCTGAACTGCCTGGCGCGTATGACGTGATCGGCTCACCAGCAACGGCGGCGTCGGGGAATTTGACCGTACGGTTGATGACCGTCTCGAACACGAGATCGCCAAATGCACCCCGCACGGTCTCGAGGACCTCTCGGCTATGAAGTGTGCGCGGGTCATACATGGTTCCGAGCACACCCATGATCTTCAGGTTCGGATTAAGCCTCGAGATGACCTTGTCGATGGTGTCCTTGAGCAGGGCAACGCCACGAAGCGCAAAGTACTCACATTCCATTGGAATTATTACTCCAGCGGAAGCGGTCAAAGCATTGACGGTCAATGTTCCGAGTGATGGTGAGCAATCGATCAAGATCACGTCGTATTCATTGATGATGGGAGCAAGGAGTTTGCGCAACTTATGTTCTTTGGCAATCTCGCTGACAAACTTTGCTTCTGCAGCGGCCATATCTTCATGTCCACGGATGAAGTCCATGCCTGGAACATTCGACTTCAAAATGGCATCATGAATATCAGCG
>CALFIA010000151.1 GCA_937876275.1 uncultured Actinomycetes bacterium
TCTCGGTGGTGCGCAATGCACCGCTCACCAAGTTCGACCGCCTGATGTTCCTGGGCGGTTGCGCCGCGGCCATCATCGGCTCGCTGATCGGCATCGTTGCCTTCGCGTGGCCGCTCGTCGCCTCACCGGAATCGTCGGTCGTCGCGCACTCGGGCGATGCGCCATGGCTCTTCGCGATCATCGTGCCGCTTCTTCTGCTCGTTCTTCTCGCTGAGCTTTCCGATGGCGGGATGGATGCGAAGTCGATCGCACTGCTTGGCGTGATGGCCGCGGTCATCGCTGCGCTGCGGCCACTGGGTGGTGGAATCGCGGGACTCGAGCCAATCTGGATGGTTCTCATCCTCGGCGGTCGTGCGCTCGGGCCTGGCTTCGGCTTCTCGCTTGGCGCCGTCTCACTTTTTGCCTCAGCACTGCTGACCGGTGGCGTAGGCCCGTGGCTGCCCTTCCAGATGCTCGGCGCTGCCTGGGTCGGGCTTGGCGCGGGTCTGCTGCCGCGTGCAACAGGCAAGCGCGAACTCGGCATGCTGGCTGCCTACGGCGCAGTCGTGAGCCTGCTCTACGGAATGCTGCTCAACCTCTGGTTCTGGCCGTACGTCTCGGGCCTGCCTGATCAGATTGCCTTTGCGGCCGGAGCACCCCTCGGCGAGAACTTCCTGCACTGGTTCAGGTTCACCATGGTGACCAGCCTGGGATACGACATTCCACGTGCCATTCTCACCGTCGTGCTGATCCTGATTGCAGGTAAGCCCGTGCTCCTTGCCCTACGTCGTGTCTCACGCAAGGCGGCCTTTGAGCCTTCGGTCACGTTCGTTCCGGAAACCACCAGCGCATGAAGATCCGACTACTCGGTACCGGCTCAGCCGATGGCTGGCCGAATCCGTTCTGCGAGTGCGACTCCTGCGAATCCGAACGTCGTGATGGCCGTACGAGAATGCCGACATCAGCGCTCATCGATGACGTCATCATGATCGACAGCGGCCCGACGGCGCCGTATCGCGCATCTCAAGGCGGCTTCTCACTTCGAAGGGTCGAGCACCTCGTGCTCACCCACGGGCACCCAGATCACCTAGCGCCGTCGATTCTCCTGTGGCGTGAATGGATCTCGGAACTCGCAACGTTGCACGTATGGGGCCCCGCAATGGCTATCGATCTTTGCCTCGACTGGGTCGGCCCCCACTCCCCAGTGCAGTTTCATACGATTACCGCGGGTGAATCCGCCACGCTCGTCACTGCCTCCGGAAGCTTCGAGCTACGAGCACTCGCGGCCAACCATGATCCACGCGGTAACGATGCGATCGCCGAAGAGGCGTTGCTCTACGACCTGCAGTCGCCGAGCGACGAACGCCTGCTCTACGCCACTGACACCGGCCCGTTCACGTCGAGCATCCTGGGCGCGATCGCCGATCGCAGGTACGACGTGGTTCTCATCGACGAGAGTTTCGGCGATAAGACCGACCACGGCACAGGTCATTTCGACCTCGCAACACTTCCGATCAGCCTGAAAGACGCTCGTCAGAACAATGCAATCACCGCCGCCACGCTGGTGGTGGCCGTTCATTTGAGCCATCACAATCCGCCATCACACGAGCTACGAGCACGACTGCGTGGAATGGGAGTAGATCTCATGGATGACCTCAAAGTTCTCGACACTTCCTCCACTCCGAGCGCAGTACGACATCTGATCACCGGCGGCGCACGGTCCGGCAAGTCGTCTTATGCCGAAGAGCTCGCGAGTGGATTCGCCGACGTCACGTACATCGCCACAGGCGGCACTCGAGCCGATGATCTCGAATGGTGGCAACGTGTGGCTGCCCATCAACAGCGACGCCCCTCGCATTGGACGACCATTGAGACCACCGATGTTTACGAAGCGCTTCGCGCAGCACAGGTCGGCTCAGCGGTACTGGTCGACTGCATCGGCCTCTGGCTCACAGACCAGCTGGATCAAGCCGAGGCCTGGGGCAATGAGACGGATAGCGTCATGCGTGAGCGCGTGATGGCACACATCGATTCCCTTGTCGAGGCGGTCCGCGAGTGCCCGGCCTCGGTATTCCTTGTCACCAACGAAGTGGGCATGGATCTCGTTCCCGCAGATGCCGGTGGTCGTCTCTTCCGAGACCTCCTCGGCATCACGAATGCACGTCTCGCGTCAGTCTGCGATCCCGTCACACTCGTCATCGCGGGCCGTGCCCTCGATCTTCCTAGGAGCACCGCGTGATCGATCTCTTTGCCCTCAACGAGTCCATTCCGCTACCGAGCGCCGAGGCAGCCGAGCAGGCGCGCATCCGCCAAGGCATGCTCACCAAGCCGACCGGAGCACTCGGACGTCTCGAAGACCTTTCGATCTGGGTCAGCGCAGCGCAGGGGGCTTGTCCACCACATGCCTTCACACGCCCACGAGTGGTGATCTTCGCCGGCGATCACGGGATCGCCCGAACAGCACAGACCTCGGCCTACCCGCCTGAGGTGACTGCGCAGATGGTTCTCAACTTCGTCAGCGGTGGCGCGGCGGTCAATGTGCTCGCCCGGCAAGCCGGTGCGAGTGTGCGCATCATTGATGTCAGCGTCGATGCCGATCCTGCCTACGCGCATTCGATTGATCCCGACGTCATCACCCATCGCATTCGCCGAGGCTCAGGTTCCATTGATCGCGAAGATGCCATGTCTTCAGCCGAGACCGAAGCCGCCTTCGAGCTCGGTCGTCGGATTGCCGATGAGGAAATCGACGCCGGTGCAGACCTGCTGATTCCCGGCGACATGGGCATCGGCAACACCACCCCTGCCGCGGCAATCATCGGCCTCCTTGCAAATGCCGACGCCGCCACCGTGACCGGCAAGGGCACTGGTATCGATGACGCCACCTGGATGCGCAAGTGCGCTGCAGTGCGCGATGCCATGCGCCGTGGCAAGCCGGTTGTCGACGATCCGATGGCGCTTCTCACCACGATCGGCTCCCCCGACTTCGCTGCTGCCACCGGCTACCTTCTGCAGTCGTCAGTGCGAGGCGTGCCCGTGATTCTCGATGGCACGATCAGCTCTGCCTGCGCACTTGTTGCTGACCGCATCAGCGAACGCGCAAAACTGTGGTGGCTCGCCGGTCATCGCTCCACCGAGCCCGCTCAGACCATCGCCCTGCAGCGTCTTGGTCTCGAGCCGATTGTCGATTACGGCATGCGACTCGGCGAGGGCACGGGCGCACTTCTCGCACTCCTCATCGTGCAATCAGCAACGGCCACCCTGCGCGAGATGGCGACCTTCGGCGAAGCCGGCGTGAGTGACCGCGATGCCTGACGCACTGCGACTGGCGATCGGCACCCTGACAAGACTGCCCGTACCGGCGCCGCGCACTGTCGATCGCCGCATGGCGGGTGTCGCCATGAGCCTGGCACCGTTGGTCTCACTTGCACTTGCCCTGATCTGCGGGCTGCCACTTCTCATCGCACACGAGCGACCTCTCACCGCACTCATCGTGAGCATTGCCGCGTTCGCGTTACTTGCCTGGGCCACGCGAGCACTTCATCTGGACGGTCTTGCCGATACGGCTGATGCACTCGGCAGCGGCAAGCCGGCGCAAGCAGCGCTGGAGATCGCTCGTAAGTCCGACATCGGCCCCTTCGGCGTACTCGCCCTGATCTTCGTCCTGTTGATCGACATCGCTTCCGTTGCTTCGTTCCAACAGCCCCGCGATTCCTATCTCACCTTTGTCGTGGCCATCGTGACGAGTCGAGTCGCACTGACGTGGGCCTGCACTCGTGTGTGGCCCGCGGCTCGCCCCGATGGGCTCGGTGCGATGGTCGCCGCTTCAGTTCCGACATTCATTGCCGCACTCTGGACGATCGTCGCCATCGCTCTTGCCTGGTGGCTTCGTTCAACAACCGGCGCTATCGGTGCCGCGCTCGGACTTCTCGCAGGAGTCACTGTTCTGGCGATCACGCGACGTCGTCTCGGCGGTATCACCGGTGATGTTCTCGGCGCCACCATCGAGGTGTCAGCTGCCGCCTGCCTCGTCGCGCTCGCCCTGCTCTAGCGGGTCGAAGGCTGCACGAACGGCGGCTTGGCCACCGTGAACGACGACGCACGACCTCGCACATCGACGACGACCGTGTCGCCGATCTCGACTGAGGAGTCGATCAGGGCAAGACCCACGCCCTGCTTGAGAGTCGGCGAGAACGTGCCACTCACCACTTCGCCGATCACGGCACCGTCGAGTGAATCCGCATGAACATTCATGTGTGCGCGCGGGATGCCGCGGTCGTTCGCGATAATTCCGCGCAAACGTCGCTTCGGCCCGGCCGCCTTCTCTGCGAGAAGCGCATCACGACCGGCGAACGCGGGCTTGTCCCAGCCGATGGCCCAGCCGAGTCCTGCAGTGACCGGTGAGATGGTCGGGCTGATGTCCTGGCCGTGCAACGGGTAGCCCATCTCGGTGCGCAGGGTGTCGCGCGCTCCGAGGCCGGCCGGGAGTCCACCGACGGCTACCGCCGCCTCAACGGCTGCATTCCAGAGTTCGACAAGGACCTCGTTCGGCGCGACCAGCTCGAAGCCATGCTCGCCGGTGTAGCCGGTGCGGCAGACCACGACCGGCGCATCATTCCAGCGGGCCATTTCCATGGACATGTAGTCATGCGCGTAGGAGAACCCAAGGGCATGCATGACCTCATCGCTCTTCGGCCCCTGCACGGCGATGATGCCGTGGGTCAGATGCTGATCCTCGATGGTGATGCCCTCAGGTGCCGCAGCACGCAGCGCAGCGATTACGGTGGCGGCATTTGAGGCATTGGGGATGATGAAGACCGCATCATCGGCCCACTTGTAGACGATGAGATCGTCGATCACTCCACCCGACTCATTGCACAGCATCGAGTACTGGGCCTTGCCCACAGGGATTCGGTCGAGATCGTTCGCCAGGATGGAGTTCAGGAACTCCACCGCGCCCGGGCCGTACACGGGCACCTTGCCCATATGCGAGACATCGAAGACGCCGACAGCAGTGCGCACGGCAGTGTGCTCGGCGACTACACCGGAGTACTCGATGGGCATGTCCCAGCCGCCGAAGTCAGCCGTCTTGGCACCGAGGGCCACATGGGAGTCGAAGAGGGGCGTCTTGCGAAGGTCGCTGCTCATGGTCCGACGCTACCGTCCTCAGCGTTCTCTTCCGCGAGCACCTCACCGGCCTGACGCCCCCTGAGAACTCCCACGATGATCGACAGCACAAGCACTGCCAGCGCCACGATCGGAATCAGCATCGACACACCCGTCGGGAGCGGGAAGGTGGTCATCGCCAGAACTCCGATGACGACGAGAACTCCCGCTCCGGTGAGCAGCGACCAACCTCGATGATGCGTTCGCCAGAGCACTGCCGTGGCTCCTGCGCATACGGATCCATAGGCGAGCATGAAGAGCGAAC
>CALFIA010000152.1 GCA_937876275.1 uncultured Actinomycetes bacterium
GAGCGGCTGCCTCGTCGGTGAGAAATCTGGTCACGTCCGCGGCGTGGGTCTCGATGCTCCAGTTCTTCGGCAGATCGGTGAGCTGCGCGATCTCCTTCAGCGGGCCGAAGTTCGTGAAGGTGCTCGGGGTTCCGAGCGCTGCGGCCTCGTAGGGCACGAAGCCGAAGCCTTCGGCACTGCTCGGGTAGAGCACCACACTGGCGTTCTTGAGCAGCCAGGCTCGGCTGGCGCTGCTGACATGGCCCACGGAATGCACGCTGCCGCGCAGATCGGTGTGCTTCTTGAGCAGGCCTGACTCCTGCTCTATCGAGCTGCTGCTCTTCACGTGCAGGCCGGCGAGCACGAGATCGCATGACTCGCCATTTCGCAGTACTTCTTGCCAGACGGCGATCGCGAAGTCGCGGTTCTTATGGACAAAGTCGTTGCCGAGCACGGTGATGAAGCGCTTGCCACCAAGAGCTTTCACGACATCGGCAAGGTCTTCATCCGGTGACTCAGGCGCCTGGGCAACGGTGATGTGGTCGAGGCCGAGAGGTAGAGCCTGAACTCTCTGAGTTTCGAGCAGTGGCACTTCGTGTTGCAGTTGAGCCGCAACGTCGGCACTGATCGTTGTAACGCCATCGACACTGAGCGCGGTCTTGCGCTGCAGGCTGCGGTAGGCAGCCCAGCCCTCGCTGGAGCCGTGATAGCGCGGAATGTCGTAGGCGATCAGATCGAGATAGGTGGTGACAACGCGTTGGCCAAGCTGGCGAGCATCGGCAATGTTGCTGCGGCCGTCGATCTGGTTGGGGTACCAGATGATGTCGGCTGGCAATGATTCGTCACTGCTATCAGTGATGCGCACGTGAGCGTAGGTGTTGAGGAACTCGGCATAGCCGGGCAGCTCGGCCAGGCCGATGAGGATGATTTCTCCGACTCGATCATCCTGCGCCAGTGCATTGATTGCTGCGGTCGTGAGCACCTGAGCGCCAGTTTCATACGGGCCGAGCCAGGTGACATCGACAGCAATGCGCAACTTGCCGCCGGCCTTTCGCGACTCGTTCTTGGCATAAAAGTGAGCGCTGCTCGGGTCACGGTTCTCGCGAGAGTCCATCTCGGCCGGGGTCAACAGCGGAGCGGCCTTGAGAACATCTTTGTGATTGGTGAGATACCAGTCGTGCCAGAGTCCGCGCTCTGCTGCACTGGCGCACCATTCGCGGACGGCCTCGGCTGTGTCATTCTGCGGTTCACCGACGAGATCGCACGCATCTTGCGCGATGACGATCACCGCGCCAGCCGGCATGCTCGAACGCAGCCAACTGCCTGCGGTGTTGGGGCTGGGTGTGAGGCTCAAACTGACGATTCGCGGGTCGGAATCGATGCGATCGCCGAACACGCTCATGCGATCCATTGTGAGCAAGGTGAGGTCGCCATAGGCGCGCATCACGCGGCCACGGGGCGACTTGAAGGTTTCCATGCTCATCTCCTACAGCGCTTCGTAGATACGAAGCAGATTCTGGTTCAGGGCGGGTGAGTAGTAGGGATCCACGCGGTAGTCGGCATCCCAGCGCTCGTGGAAGAGGGCACTTTCCGCGGGATCAGCCTTCTTGCGCACGATGCTGGCACCCTCGTAATGGGTGAAGTGAGCGTAGGGAGTCCAGGCCACGCGGTAGCCGGCCTTACGAGCGCGGAAGCAGTAGTCGACATCGTTGAAGTCACGGGCGAAGGCGGTGTCGAAGCCACCAAGCGCATCGAAGATGCTTGTGCGCGTCAGCATGGCCGCCGCGGTGACTGCCGAGTAATTGCGCGGGGTGAGGGTCGAGCCGAAGTAACCGGGTTCCTTGCCGGCCTTGGCTATCCAGCAATGGGTCGGCCCGCTGGGCAGCATGACCATGCCCACGTGCTGCAAGCGGCCATCGGGATATGTGAGCTTTGCACCGACAATGCCCACCTCATCGATCTGGCCGATCTCGATCATGCGGGTGATCGGGTCGGTCTCGGCGACCGTTGTGTCGTCGTTGAGGATCAAGAGGTACTCACCGGTGGCGTTCATACGACCGAGATTGATCGCCTCGGCAAAGTTGAAGTCCTTCGTGTCATAGACAACCGTGCGGTCAGCTTCGGTCA
>CALFIA010000153.1 GCA_937876275.1 uncultured Actinomycetes bacterium
ATTGAGCAGCCCACTGATGCGGAGATAGGTAAGTATCTTGGCCCGCCGCTGGCTGTGGCCTTGCAGGAATGGCATGGTCTCGACGAGGCGATGGCCGAGCGCGGCGTGATGGCCTATCGCGAGGTCTACCACGACAATAACGAATACGACGCGCAGATCTTCGAGGGCATGCCCGCCCTTCTGCAAGAGCTAAACGACCGCGGCATTCCCATCGCAACCGCGACGAGTAAGCCCATCGAGTCAGCCACGCGAGTGCTCGATCACTTCGAGCTCACCCATCACTTCGTGATGATTGGCGGTGCCCAACTGGACGGCACGAATTCCAAGAAGCCTGACGTCATCAAGTACGTCTTCGACGAGATGCAGATTCATCCCGACTCGCATCGCATCATCATGATCGGCGATCGCAATCACGACGTGCACGGCGCTCAGCACCACGGCATTCCGGTCATCGGAGTCGAATGGGGTTATGCCGATCCGGGTGAACTCGAAGCCGCGGGAGCGGATTACGTCGTGGGCTCCGTCGCCGAATTGCGCGCAATTCTGCTCGGAGAATGACGACGGCGGTCACCCACTCCTCCGACCCCTACACGCGAGCAATCACCGAACCCCAGCGGGTTATTGACATCCCCCGAGAGCAGGTTTTACATTGACGGGGCCTTGCCAGTTCTAGCTGACAGGGCCCCTTGTGAAGGTCGCTAGCCCCCATAAGGGTTCGAGCGAGTTCAACGATGGCCCTGGCCAGGTGTGCGGTTGCAGTGAAGGCTCCGCACACCGCCAGGGTCTTTTCTATGAACCGAGTCGGTCTATTCCGTCTCACCATTTCACCCCCTTCCCTCAGTCAGACCGGATGAGCAATCCGGCCAGGCCGAGAGAAGGATTCGGCGAAGGTAGGTCGCGAAAGTTCGTGCGAACAGTGCCCGGTATTCATCTGTGGATGACAGGCATCACATGAAATGAACTGTGGACGAGCAACCTGCGCTGCGAGTATCAGCAAGTGCCCCTGAACCCGAGCCCTGACATCGTCCTGCTCGATCTCGACGGCACGATCACTGATTCATATCCGGGCATCCTGCGATGCCTGACACTTGCGTTGCCGACGATTGATCTCGGGCACCTGACCGAAGATCAGATTCGCGCCTTCCTCGGCCCGCCTCTTCACTACACACTCGGCGAGGTCTACGGGAAGAGCAAGCAGGAGATCGATGACTTTGTCGTCGTCTACCGCTCGCACTACTTCGGTGGGGGCGAGTACGAGTTCAAGGTGTTCCCCGGCATGGCGCAGCTCATCGTCGATCTCGCGAACAGCGACATCAAGGTCGGGCTCGCGACGGCGAAGCCGATCCCTTCTGCCGAGCGCGTGCTCACCAAGGCCGAATTGATTCAGCACTTCGACTTCGTTGGCGGCAGCGACATGGATCTCACGCGTCAAGACAAGCCGAGCATCCTGAGCTTCACCATCGAGAACATCGGCGGCACCATCACGGATGGCGACAACGCGAACATCGTGATGGTGGGCGATCGAAAAGAAGACATCATCGGCGCGAAGCACCACCGATTCACTTCGATTGGTGCTGCCTGGGGCTACGCCGATGAAGGCGAGCTGATCGATGCCGAGCCGGACTACATCGTGCATAGCGCTGACGAGCTCCGCGCGATTCTGCTGCCCGAGTAAGAGCGAAATTAGACCGCTGTGAGTTGACGGGGCTCGAACACAGTGCCCACGCCGACAACTTCAGAAGCCAGCGGCCATCCCGCAGTGCTTCCTCCTGCCGCG
>CALFIA010000154.1 GCA_937876275.1 uncultured Actinomycetes bacterium
CGAGGGGGCCTTGTCATAACCGGCATCTCGAAGGATCGCGGCGAGGTCGGCCATGGACACGGGCTCCTCGCTTGCGACGATAAATCGGTGACCGGGCGCTCCTTCGGCACTGAGTGCGGCCACATGCATGCCCGCCACATCACGCACATCGGCCATTCCCATGGCGACGTCGGGAACCATCGGCATCTTGCCCGTGATCAGGCCGGTCATCATGGACACGCTCTGGCCCTCGCCCGCGTCACCCAGGGCAGGGCCTTGGACGAATCCGGGATTGATCGAGACGAGTTCGAATGAGCCGTCAGCAGCGAGGTCCCATGCAGCCCGCTCCGCCAGGGTCTTGCTCTTCGTATACGCGCCGATGTTTTGGTTGACGTCCGACCCCGCGTCGGCGCCATATCGACCACTGGGCTTCCCCGAAGTCATCGAGACCACCGACGAGGTCAGTACGACGCGACGCACTCCCGCTCGTTTCGCCGCTCCCAACACGCGCTTTGTTCCCTCGACCGCAGGAGCAATCATGTCGTTCTCATCCTTCGGCTCGGCCACGAAGAAGGGCGATGCCACGTGCATGACATACGTGCACCCCAACATGGCTGTATCCCAGCCCTCGTCGGATAGGAGATCGGCCTCGACGAAGGAGAGGTTGTCCACCGGAGCGACTGCTGCGATGGAGGCACGCGCACTGTCGGCACTGGCGGACGAGCGCACGGTGCCGACCACTTCATAGCCCTGTCGTAGCAATTCCGCGGCGACATGCTTGCCGATGTATCCGCCGATTCCGGTCACAAGAACGCGCGAGGCCATAACGTCAATCTCCTTCAAACTAAGGTGAGTGGAGGGTAGAACCCGACTGGTTGCAGCGTCGGTCGTGCGTCAGCCCACCGGCTCTGAGACCGGGAATCCTTCGATGAACACGATGCTGTTGGAGTCCGTCAGCTCGTTGATGCGAAGGTCCTTGAATGGCGCGTAATCGACTGACTCGTACCAGGCCTTCGCCGCGGACATGCTGGGAAAGCGCAGGACGGCCGCCCAGTTGCCATCGAAGTCACCTTCGATGGTCGTCGGTGCGGGTGAACCGGCCACCATCTCGACGCCGTGCGCCGCGAGAATCGGGAAGACGTACTGCGAGTATCGCTCGTTGAAGTCGGCGGGGTCCTTGATGGAGATCTGGACCATGGCATAGGCGGGTGCGGCGTCTGAACTCATGACAACGACTCCTTGGCGGACGGTATGGACTGGTGACTTGCAGATCGCAATCTAGTGTTCTTACTTGCATTTTGCAAGTTAATGGTCACTTCGCGGTCGACGCAGGTTTTCGGGAGCGGGACTTCAGACGTTGAAGCGGAACTCGACTACGTCGCCATCGGCCATGACGTAGTCCTTGCCTTCCATGCGCACCTTGCCCTTTGCCTTTGCCTCGGCCATGGAGCCATTCGCGATGAGGTCATCGAAGGAGACGATCTCAGCCTTGATGAAGCCCTTCTGGAAGTCGGTGTGAATCACGCCGGCTGCCTCGGGTGCCGTGGCACCGATCGGAATCGTCCAGGCACGTGCTTCCTTGGGGCCAGCAGTGAGGTACGTCTGCAGGCCAAGCGTGGCGAAGCCCACTCGGGCAAGGGCGTTGAGGCCGGACTCCTGCTGACCGACTGACTGCAATAGTTCGAGTGCTTCGGCCTCATCGAGCTCGACGAGCTCTGCTTCGAGCTTCGCGTCGAGGAACACGATCTCGGCCGGTGCAACAAGATTGCGCATGGCTTCCTTGAATGCCTCGTCACCGAGTTCGTCCTCATCGACATTGACCACGTACAGGAAGGGCTTGGCAGTGAGCAGGAAGAGCTCGCGGAGCGGCTCAGGATCAAGGCCGGCGGCGAAGATAGTGCGACCTTCGTTGAGCACCTTCTGCGCCTCTTCTGCAGCAGCGAGCTGAGCACCCTTGGTCTTGTCAGTGCGCGCTTCCTTCTGAATGCGCGGGATCGCCTTCTCGAGGGTCTGCATGTCGGCGAGGATCAACTCGGTGTTGATGGTCTCCATGTCTTCTGCCGGAGACACACGGCCTTCGACGTGAACGACGTCGTCGTCCTTGAACGCGCGCAGCACCTGGCAGATCGCGTCGGACTCGCGGATATTCGCAAGGAACTTGTTGCCCAGACCTGCGCCTTCGCTCGCACCCTTCACGATGCCGGCGATGTCAACGAATGTCACGGAAGCAGGAAGCTCACGCTCGGAGCCGAAGATCTTGGCGAGCTCGCCCAGGCGGGGATCAGGCACGCCGACAACACCGGTGTTCGGCTCGATGGTCGCGAACGGGTAGTTCGCGGCGAGCACGTCGTTCTTGGTCAGCGCATTGAAGAGTGTCGACTTGCCGACGTTAGGGAGACCGACGATTCCGATAGTGAGAGCCACGTCGCAAGATCCTACGCGGCAACGTGTTCCCTACAGAGATCGGCTCATCCAAACGGAATCCTCAACCGCGAAGCCGCAACGGGCATAGAACGAGCGCACGCGCTGGTTATGCGATTCGGTCTCCAGGAAAGCCGCTCTCGCTCTGGCCTCGCGCGCCGCTTCCATCGCCATCTCCAGAAGGCGAACTCCCGAACCATTCGATCGATGTTCCACGTAGATCTCGTCGACAAGACACTCTCGGCCGCCTGACTCCAGCGAGTAACCCCAGGTAACGACCACGTACCCACCGAGCGAGCCGTCAGCATCAATGACCCACACCTGGCCGAACTCGTCATCGGCCAGCAACGGGGCGAGCGCTGCTCGCACCAGGGACTCGTCGAATTCATGAAGGTCGATCTCGTAGAACGATCGAATCAGGGGCATGAGGGGCTCAAGGTCATCAGACGTTGCTCGCCGAATGCGCTGGGCTGAACTATTCACGGCTTCGATCTTGCCAGTTCTCCCTGCCGCACTCAGGAGGTCTGCACGACCACCTGGACTCGTCACTCTCAGGCGTGGCCCGCAGCCGTCTCGCACTCGGTTGAGTACCGTGGGCACCGTGAGCAATTGGGACGATCCGCTGGATCCGGCGAAGGACGAGGCCTATGCCGCCCTGTTCCGCCCCGATGAGCCCGACGCCCCCGTTTCTGCTCCTGCCCACGAGGCTCCTTCGCCCGCGTCCGAGGATTCCGTCGCCATCGAATTGGTCGCCGACGAGCCCTTTGCTGCAGAGAAGATCGTGGCCAAGGAAGAGGTAATCGAGGTCGTGGCACCTGCCGCTGTCATCGCCGAACCGATCGCTGCCGCTGCCCCGGCAACACGCCGCGAACCCAGCGATACCGGCCGTCTGTTCCGCAGTTCACGCGCCCAGTCATCCACCGCGATCATCGCGATTCGCCCGGATCAGGCGTCGAAACTGCGCACACTTTCACCTGCTGCCGCTCCCACCGGCCCGGCACCTGCTCGGTCCGAATCCGGCGCCCCGATTTCGATCAACTCTGCCGCAGCCCCAGTTGCCGCGATGCTTCCTCCGGTCGAGTACGAGACCGAGAGCAAGCGCTCATCACGTCGCGAGCTTCCGCGCATTCCCTCAATCGGCGGAGGCTTCACCTCAATGGCTGCTTACCTGTTCGTGATCGTCGTGACTCTCGTCGCGGGCCTGATCGATGCGTTCGCGTTCGGCGAGGGGCTCGGTGCTTTCACCGGGATCTTCCTGCTGATCGCAACGGTGATTGCAGCCCTGCGCGTCCAGATTCAGGATGCGATCGTGCCAGTGCTCGCGGCACCGATTGCGATGCTCATCGCGGCAGCGACGGTCGGCCAGCTCAATCTCGGGAATTCAGGAACGTCACTCACGTCACGCGCAGTGGCCTTCTTCTTCACCTTTGCCGACAACTGGTTCTGGATCTTCGCCTCGGTGATCATCGCTCTCGTGCTAATGATCGTGCGGCGTTCGCGCTCGCGCCGCTAGTTCACTCGCCAGCTACTTCTTGGCGGCCTTAATCTCGCGACGAAGTTCAGGCGGCAAGGCGAACACCAGGTGCTCTTCCGCTGTGCTGACTTCCTCAAGATCGCCAAAGCCGCGCTCCGCGAGCCACTCGATCACTTCTTCGACCAGGATCTCGGGCACTGACGCACCACTAGTGAGACCGACGGTCGTGGCCCCTTCGACCCAGGACTCCTCGAGTTCAGCGGCATAGTCGACGCGATACGAGGCCTTAGCGCCCGCTTCGAGCGCAACTTCAACGAGTCGAACGGAGTTCGACGAATTTCCTGAGCCGACCACGATCACGACATCGCACTGCGGAGCAATGGTCTTCACTGCACCCTGACGATTCTGGGTGGCGTAGCAAATGTCATCACTCGGCGGGCTGATCAGATGAGGGAAGCGCTCCTTCAGTGCATCAACTGTCTGAAGGGTCTCATCAACGGAGAGAGTGGTCTGCGAAAGCCAGATGAGCTTGTCTGGATTCTTGATCTCGACATCAACTGCATGAGCGGGGCCATCGACGAGGGTCATGACGTCGGGCGCCTCGCCCATCGTGCCGACAACCTCTTCATGACCTTCGTGACCGATGAGGATGATCTCGTAGCCTTCGGCGGCAAAACGCTTGGCTTCAGCGTGAACCTTGGTGACAAGCGGGCAGGTGGCATCGATCGCATTCAGATTGCGGCTCGCGGAATCCTCGTGCACGACTGGGGCAACTCCGTGCGCCGAAAACACAACAGTGGAGCCCTCGGGAACCTCCTCGACCTCGTCGACGAAGATCGCGCCGCGCTTCTCCAAGGTCTCGACGACGTACTTGTTATGGACGATCTGCTTGCGTACGTATACAGGGGCGCCGTAGAGCTCGAGGGCCTTCTCGACAGTCACGACCGCGCGGTCGACACCGGCGCAGTAGCCGCGCGGGGCAGCCAGCAGGACCTTCTTCGAGTTCGGCATGGCTCAATCGTAGGCCGTAGTGCGCGATTCGACTCGCCCGCGCTCTGCTGCCTACGGGAGGATGGGCCTATGCCCACCGTTCGCTCCGGCCCTTGGAGCCCCGATGCCATAGCCGAGTATCTCGCCGGCATCGCAATTCCCATTCGGCTGGCGAGCTCGGGCAAGCACTTCCCGCTGGTGCAGTCACTGTGGTTCCTCTACGAGAACGATGAGCTGCTCTGCTGCACTCAGCACGACTCGGTGCTCGCCAAGCGGCTGGAGCGCGATAACCACGTGGGTTTCGAGATCTCGGCCGATTCGCCGCCGTATCGCGGCGTACGCGGCAAGGGTCGTGCCCACATCGAACCGAGTACCGCGGGCGAGGTCTTGCCGCGCCTCGTCGAGAAGTACCTCGGCTCCGAGCCCACAGATTTCAGTGCCTGGCTGCTCTCACGCCTCGACAATGAAGTGGTCATTCGCATTACCGATCTGAGTGTCTCGTCGTGGGATTACTCCACTCGCATGCCGAAGCAGGCGTAAGCGTGGCATTGGAGACAAGCGCAGAAAGCCCGGCGGCAGTTCGCACAGTCTCGCGATTGCTTGCCGATTGGATCGGTCGACTCGGCGGCATCTGGGTCGACGGACAGGTCGCCGAATTTCGCCGTCGCCCCGGCGCACGCAATCTCTATCTCGTTCTGCGTGACCCTGATGTCGACATGTCGATCACGGTTGTCGCTGATGTTTCGGTAATCGGCGCAGTGGAACCACCGCTAGCCGAAGGCCAGCGCATCATCGTGTTCGGAAAGCCTGAATTCTGGACAGGCCGCGGCACGCTGTCTCTTCGTGCAAAGGAGATTCGCGCAGTCGGCCTCGGCGAACTGCTCGCGCAGCTCGCGCGACTTCGCGAACTGCTGACCGCTGAGGGCCTGTTCGCCAACGATCGCAAGAAGCCATTGCCGTTTCTTCCCCGCCGAGTCGGTTTGATCTGCGGGCGCAACAGTGCGGCTATGCACGATGTTCTCGTCAATGCACGTGAACGCTGGCCGTCGATTCAGTTCGTGGTGCGTGAAGTTGCCGTGCAGGGAGTGCAGGCAGTCTCGGCAGTAAGTGACGCGCTTGTCGAGCTCGATGCGCTGCCCGATGTCGACGTCATCGTCATCGCGCGCGGCGGTGGAAGCGTCGAGGATCTCCTGCCGTTTAGTAATGAGACGCTCGTGCGCGCAGTCTCGGCGTGCACGACGCCCGTCGTGAGTGCGATTGGCCATGAGCAGGATGCCCCGCTCATCGACTTCGTTGCCGATCTGCGCGCATCAACGCCAACAGATGCAGCCAAGCGCATCGTGCCCTCACTCGCCGAGCAGACAGCTCTGGTCACCTCACTCCGGGCACGCTCACATCGCGTGGTCGTCGGGCATCTTGATCGAGAGACTCAGCGCATCACTGATCTGCGTCGCCGCAGCCGAGCAGTCGTACTCAATGCCATCGCCTCGCGCGAGAGCGAGATCGGCCACCTCTCAGCGCGCGTACGAACCCTGTCCCCCGCAGCAACCTTGGAGCGCGGCTACGCAATCGTGACGAACGCCTCCGGCGTGATTGTCCGATCCCCCGACGATGCCGACTCGGCCCTCGACATTCGCGTGGCCGGCGGACGCTTCACCGCCACGCGCACTGACAACTGAACCTCGACACGGAATACGGTGATGACATGACCAAGGCGAAGGATCCCGGAACCGGATACGAGGCTGCGCGCGATGAGCTCGCGGGCATCGTGGCAAAGCTGGAAGCCGGCGGCATCAGCCTCGAAGAGTCTGTCGCTCTGTGGGAACGCGGCGAGGCACTCGCGAAGATCTGCACTGATCTCCTGGAGACAGCGCGTCAGGCAGTGGCCGAGGCCGAAAGCCCCGCAGCAACCGACTGAAGGCCGGCCCAGTCGAGGGTGCCAGCCACGACAGTCGTCAGCTTCGGCTCCACGCGCACGAGTGACTTGCGCGATTCACTTTCAAACCGCTGCCAGGTAGTGCCGTCGATCACGACCGGATCCAGCGGAGCACCCTTGGCTGTTTGCTCGGGAATGAATCGCTCGCTTGCCGTCGCTGATTCGGAGATCTCGACGTACTGCTCTTCGGGCGTGACATAACCGATATGCCAGACCGGATCCGGCTTGGTTGCGTCGGTGGGCTCCCACCGCACGCTTGTCGGAACGAAGCCCGTCGTACCTGCACCGGCAATCAGAACCGGGAAGCCTGCTTGAGCCCTCGCCACCGCGAGAACCGGTGCTACCTCCACCCGCTTGATCGGGTCAGGGTGCGGCCGCAAGGTGATCACCAAGATGATGGCCACGAATCCGAGAACCACGGCGAGTGAGCGCACCATGTCGCCGACGGTCTGGCGCATTCGTGCGTTCGGGCGACCCGTGGGCTGCGGAGTGGTGGACGACACGAGACCATCATGGGCCACGGCTAAAGTGCGTGCATGACGAGGTTCCTGAACCGGGTGAGTGGACGATGAGCGATCAGCAGCGCACCCCTGAGGTCCCTGACCGCAATCTCGCACTCGAGCTGGTGCGCGTGACCGAGGCCGCCGCCATGGCCGCTGCCCGTTGGGTAGGTCGCGGCGACAAGAACGGTGCCGACGGTGCTGCCGTGAACGCCATGCGCCAGCTCATTGGAACTGTCTCCATGCAGGGAATGGTCATCATCGGCGAGGGCGAGAAGGACGACGCCCCGATGCTCTTCAACGGCGAGCGAGTGGGCGACGGCACAGGCCCCCGTACCGCGGTCGCTGTCGACCCGATCGATGGCACCACTCTCGCCGCCAAGGGCATGCCGAACGCAATCTCGGTTATTGCGGTCACCGAGCGCGGTGCCATGTTCGACCCGAGTGCCGTCTTCTATATGGAGAAGCTCGTGGTCGGGCCGCAGGCAGCAGGGGTCATCGACATCACCGCACCGATCTCCTGGAATCTCGAGCAGATCGCAAAAGCCAAGAGCGAGCGCGTCGCTGACCTGACCGTGTGCCTGCTTGATCGCCCGCGCCACGACCAACTGGCCGACGAGATTCGCAAGGCAGGCGCTCGCATCAAGTTCATCTCCGATGGCGACGTCGCCGGCGCGATCATGGCCGCTCGACCCGGCACTGGTGTCGACCTACTGGCCGGCATCGGCGGCACCCCCGAGGGCATCATCGCCGCATGCGCCATGAGCTGCATGGGTGGCGAGATCCAGGGCCGGCTCTGGCCGAAGGATGAGGCTGAGCGCCAGAAGGCAATCGACGCCGGACACGAGCCTGGCCGAGTGCTGACGACGACTGACCTCGTGACAGGGGACAACAACTTCTTCTGCGCCACCGGAATCACCGATGGCGAGCTCCTCGAGGGGGTTCGCTACACCCCGAATGGCCCCACCACCCATTCGATCGTGATGCGCAGCAAGAGCGGCACCATCCGCGAGGTGCGCAGTGAGCATGCCCTCGAGAAGCTCTCGACCTACGCGGCCGTCGACTTCGAGTAACCGCTTGCGATGTAACGCGAGAGTGTAAATGGTCACGATCTGACACTTGCCAGGATCTGACAAGGCCGACAATATGCTCTGCGATGTCACCGCTTACATCCTGAAGGGCGCCGATGATCTCCCTGAGTTCGCAGGGTGCCGCTGCATTGCAGCAGAGATCGGAAGAGCGTCGTGTAGGGAAAGAGTGTCTT
>CALFIA010000155.1 GCA_937876275.1 uncultured Actinomycetes bacterium
CGTAGACGGTGGCCATACCCCCACGAGCGAGCATGGCGCGCACCTCATAGCGACCGTCCACGACGGTGCCCACGAGGCTTCCGCGCGCAGGGGTCTCCATTCACGCGAGTCTAGGTGTCTTCGAGACGCCTACTCGGGAGTCACACGCCTGCGCAGGCTGTCGATCGCCTCACGTACGCGGTTATCGATGCTGCCGTGCAGTTCGATCACGAAAAGCCCGGATTCACTCACGACCTGACCGATCAGCTCGTCGACCTGAGCGCGGCGCTCCTCGCCATCGCGCTGATCCCCATCAGGGGCCCAGGGCAGATCGGGTCGGCACCACCAGATGGTGTCGTACGCGCGCGCGTCACTTAGTGCCTCGACCAACAGACTCGAGTCATCGAAGTAGGCCATCGAGTAGATCGCGGTCATCAGGGGGAGTGGATCGCAGACGAGGAGTGAATCCGGATGATCGAGGCGGGCCATCAGCGTGCTGGCGCGTTGCTCGCTCATGATCCCGGCTTGATCCTCCAGCAACGGCACGCGCCCGCGCGTCTCGACGAAGGTGCGCAGTGCCTCGGGCACGTGAATAGCGCCGATCTCGCGAGCGAGCGCAGCGGCAATCGAGCTCTTGCCGGTGCACTCGGCACCGATGAGCCCTGCCTGCCGCATGTCGTTCCTCCCTGCCGCCGTCTTCGCGTGCAACGTCCATACTGGTCGTGTGCTCAGCCATCTGTCCTACGTCGCCGTGCTGGGCTTCGTGCTGATCGGCTCCGGCTGGCTCGAGATCATGCTGCGCACGCGAGTGCTGCGTCGCTGGAAGCGGCTTGTCCTCTCGATCGCGCCCGTGGTGATCGTGTTCTTCCTCTGGGATGCCTACGCGGTCGCGGCTGAGCACTGGTCGTTCGATCAGAGTCGAATCCTCGGAATCTTCATCCCGCCGGCGGTGCCCCTCGATGAGGTGCTGTTCTTCATCGTGATTCCCTTCGCCTCGATCCTGACGCTGGAAGCCGTGCGCTCGGCGAAGGGCTGGCAGGCCGGCGACGAGGAGCCCCGATGACCTACACGCAGCTCGGCGTTGTCGCCGTCATTGTCATGCTCGCCCTCGACCTCTGGGTACTTCGCACCAGACTCGTCACGCGCAAGGTCTTCTGGGTGTCCTACGCGATCATCGTGTTCTTCCAGCTGATCACGAATGGCATGTTCACCGGCTTCGGCATCGTCAAGTACGACGGTGCTTCGATCATCGGCAGTAGTTCACCTGCTGAGGGCCCGCCGCCGTTCATCGGCGATGGTCGATTGGCCTATGCGCCGGTCGAGGATCTCTTGTTCGGCTTCGCGATCGTGTTGATGTCGCTGTCGCTGTGGATCTTCTGGGGTCGCAGGGGAGTGCAGCGCACTCCTACGGCCGGACCTCCGCGGTGGTATCGCCGGGGCTGATGCCCTGCACGTGACCTGGGCCGAATTCGCGACGGGCCTTGCGTGCACGGCGCCAGGCGGGAAGTGCCACGGCAAGCCGACGACGCATC
>CALFIA010000156.1 GCA_937876275.1 uncultured Actinomycetes bacterium
GACACTCTTTCCCTACACGACGCTCTTCCGATCTCGAGAACACTTGAGGAATCGGGGCCGTGCTCTGCCTCGTTCAGGAGGTCAGCAGCCAGGAATCGCGGATCAGCACTGTCATCGGCAAGCATGAGGCTCTCGCTCGGCCCGAGAAGCATCGTGGTCGCGACCCCGTAACGCTGAACCTCGATCTGCGCGCAGGTGACGGCCGGGCTGCCGGGTCCCACGATCTTGCGGACTCGCGGAATCGTCTCGGTGCCGAACGCCGCTGCCGCAATACCGGCAGGGCCGTTGGCGCGGTAGATCTTGCCCTGCAGGCCGAGCTCCTGGGCAACGACGAGCACGGCAGGATCCACCTCACCATCGCTGCCGGGCACCGGTGGCACGATGACCACGATTTCCGGAACTCCTGCGACGACGGCCGGCGTCCCGAGCTGAACGAGTACCGACGGGTATGAGGCCTTTCCGCTCGGAACGAATAGCCCCGCACTCGCAATCGGGCTGAACTTCTCGCCCACCTGCAGGCCGGGCTCGCTCTCGAAACTCCAATCCCCATGCGAGCAGACCTGCTCGTTGAATCGGCGCACGTGATCAATTCCATCGCGGATGGCTTCAAGAAGCTCAGGCGTCATCTGGGCGCGCGCCGCATCGAACTCTTCATCCGACACGCGCAGGCTCTTGTTTCCGATATCGCAACCGTCGAACTTCTTGAGTGCGGCTACGACTGCTCGATCGCCATTTACGCGGACGTCTTCGATGAGCTCTCGGATCCCCGCTTGAAGACTGTCGTCGAAGATCTTGTCCATGCCTCGAGTGACGGCGCGATCACGCTCAGAGGCCGTCATGTCCTCCCAAGTGCCGATCACGCGAATTGGGCTGTTGCCGGTCATGAGGTTTCCTCTTTCTTTGAATGGTGATTCGCTGTGTGAGTGATGACTTCTGAGAGTCCGTGGTGAAGCTTTGACATCATCGGGGCCCATCCCACGGTGATGCGTGTCCAGCCGGGTATGCCGAGATCCGAGCCATTCCGAACCGTGATGCCCAGACCGGCAAGCGGCTCCCTGAGCAGTTCATGATCCATGTGCACGAGGATGAAATTGGCCTGGCTGGAGTAGTACTCGATGCCCAGTTCGTCGAGTTTCTGCTGAAGTCGAGCTCGTCCCTCGCGCACGCGAGCGATGTTCATCTCACCCCAGGACGGGTACCTGACCGCGGCATCGGCAGCCGCGACTCCGAGTGAGTTCACACTGAAGGGGAGACGCACCGTGCGCAAAGCCTGAATCAATTCCGGATTGGAGAAGGCGAGTCCGACCCTCAATCCAGCGAGCGACTTTGACTTCGACAGTGTGCGCTGAATCAGCACATTCGGGTACTTGCTGATGAGCGCAGGCGCATCGAGCTGGAACTCCTCGTCAGCGAAATCCGCGTAGGCGAGATCGAGGACGACAAGGCATGACGGCGGAACCGCTTCAAGGAATTCGGTTACTTGCTGCGGTGTTAGTGCCACGCCTGTCGGATTGTGCGGCGTGGGAACCCAGACAACACGCGCCGTACGCGCCGCTTCAGCCATGGCTGCCAGATCGTGAGCACCGCGCACGAGGGGAATGCGCATTACGTCGGCCCCCGAGACGAGAGAAGCCGTGGCGTCGATGGCGTAACAAGGATCGCCCACCACTGAAGTCCGCCCCGGGCCTAGGAAGACGGTGGCAATCAGGGTGCAGAGCTCATCACTTCCATTCGTGGCGAGAATGCAATCAGCAGGCAGATCGAAAGCGGTCGCCACCGACTCGATGAACTGATCCTCGCGGGGGTAGTGGCCGATCGACTTCGCGGCCTCGGTAAGAGCGGCGATGACCGCTGGACCAGGCCCGAATGCCGACTCATTTGCTGAGAGCTTGCCTGAGAGCTGCCCTGCGGGAGGCTTGCCCGCGCGGTAGGGCTGAAGGCCCGTCAATCTCTCGCGTGCGATCTCCACCAATTGGTTCATAGCGCGATCACCAGCTTTCCGGCGACGGGTACCTGGCTCATCACGGAGAGTCGACGCGGAGCCTCCTCCAGGCTGATGGAATCGGTGATTAGCCATCGATACGAGTCGGGACGCGACGTGAGCATTCTCAATGCCTGAGGCAATTCATCCACGAAACCGTTGCTGCCGATAACCGTGAGCGATCGCTCGGTCAGATCCTGGGGAACGATGGTGGCCGGATGATGAGCGAGTCCGACGAGCAGCAGCACTCCGCCAGTCTCGAGAAGGTGGACGCCCTCCGAGAGCGAGCTCGAGTGACCGGCTGCGTCCACCACGAGGGGCCATGTCATATCGGTTGTCTCGACCATTACCTCCGCACCGGCCGCTCGAGCCATGAGGGTCCGCGATGCCAAGGGTTCGATGACGCTGACCAGCGCGTCAGGATTCCTGCGAATGATCTCTGCGTGGACCAGCGCCCCTACAGGCCCGTAACCAAGAATGAGAACGCGGTCGGGAAGGACTCCGGCTCGAGTTACGGCATGCATGGCCACTGCGAGTGGCTCTCCCAGCACTGCCAGCGCGGGTTCGAGCTCCTCCGGACACATCACGACCTGATCGACAGCGAAGACGGCTCGACGCTGGAATCCTCCGGGCATCCCTTCGCCCAGCCAGCGCATTCGCTCACAGAGATTCTTCGCCCGACGGCATCCCTCGCACGTGCCACACGGCATCCGCGAGTCGAGTACGACCCTGGAGCCGACCGCTAGTTCATTTCCGGGACACTCCTCCACGACGCCCACCACTTCGTGGCCGAGCGTGGCCGGCCATGCCGACACCCAGTCGCCGGTGCGCAAGACATGCAGATCTGAGCCGCACACCCCCGCCCACTCGAGCCTGAGGAGTACCTGACCAGGTTCGGGGTGATTCATGGTGCGCTTGCCCAGCGTGAGCGACAGCTCAGTGTCGAGCATCAGGGCATCGTCAATGATCACGGTCATGCGACACCTGCCTTGAAGCCTCGACCACCGAGACGTATGGAGGCTGTCGCAGCTGCCTCAATCACTCGTGCCGAGATCGCTGCCTCATCCAGGGAGGTCTGCTCGAGGTAGCTGACCCCGATCGCACCGCAGCATCCCTGCTCATCCATGACGGGGGCAGCCACGCACTTGACTCCCGAAATGATCGCTCCGTTGTCAACCGCGTATCCGCGTGAGCGCGCCAGGGCAAGCCTCTCCTCGAGGGTCGAATCCGCGGCAAGCAGTGCGGGTCGAAGCGGG
>CALFIA010000157.1 GCA_937876275.1 uncultured Actinomycetes bacterium
CGAGCAGGAAGCCTCACTCGTACTGAACTCCTTCACCCTCGCTGATGCAGTCGGCCTTGGCGCCATCGCGCAGTCCCGGGCCGAGAGCGAGAACCTCCCCCTGATCATCCAGGTGCGTCACGGCCGACGCATCGCGTTCATGGTCTCGCTGCCGGGCTCGCATGCTGACTCCGAGAACTGGATCATCCGCAAGGCTGCAGTGGTCGAGAAATTCGACACCTCGACGATGTACCAGAAGCTGCGGTACCTCGAGCGAGGGACGACCTTCATCGAGGCAACCGGACTCGATGAGCAGAAGTTTGCGGCACATGGCGGCGGCATGCCAATTGCTGTGACGAACGTCGGGATCGTCGGCAGTATCTACGCCTCTGGTCTACCTGACGTCGAAGATCACGAATTTCTCGTCGACTGCCTGCGTGAGCTGAAAGCGGCGCAGTCCCTCTAGACGCCGTGATTCCACGCTTCGTTCACGCCTAGCCATTAGCGTGTGCACGTGCTTTGGATATTCCTCGTATGGATCGTCGTGTTCGCCGGTATTTTCTGGCGTCAGCGCTGGGTGCTGCCTCTCGGCATCGTCGGACTCATTGCCACTGTCGTGTTCTTGAAGATGAACATGGACTCGACCATCCCCTTGAACTTCTGAGGCCGCGATGACGACACAGGTGAAACTCGCTCGAGTCCTTAATCTCCTTGCCCTGCTTGCACTTCTCGGCGTGCTCAGCGGCTCACTACACCTGCAGTTCGGCCAAGGTGAGCCGCCGTGCCCGCTCTGCCTGGTTCAGCGCTCGGGCATGATCGCCCTGGCTGTCGGCCCGCTTCTCAACCTGTTCACCGGTATCAAGGTGCGCAACTACGCCTTCGCGATTCTCGCCGCGTGCGTCGGCGGTGCGGGCAGCGTTCGGCAGATCCTGTTGCACATCGCCACCCCGGGGGATCCGGGCTATGGCCCTGAGGTCTTCGGCTTTCACCTTTACACCTGGGCCGACATCACCTTCCTGATCGCCGTCGTAGGAATCTCGATCTTGCTGATGTGGCCCGGGCAGTTCACCGCGAATGACCGAGGCCTTCTCGGCACCCCCGGCGTCATGCGGGTACTGACCATCACGGTCGCCGCCTGGTACTTGATCTACCTGATCGCGATGACGATCTTCATCATCCCGATGTGCGGCATCGGGATGTGCCCGGCTGATCCGCCGGAGACGAACTACCTGCCGAGTAATGGCGCGTGGCTGGCCATCGGTGGGGCAGGCATCCTCTCCTTGCTCATTGGCATCATCAGTAACTCTCGTATGCGCCGCCGCTAATTCGTCCCTGGATCTGGGGATCGAAGGTGACCCGGCTGCCGTGAATCGGCAGAATGTGCTCGTGAAGACAATCGCAGTGATGGCAAATAAGGGCGGCGTAGGCAAGACCGGAATCACACTTGGGCTGGCCGGTGCGGCCGCTCATCGGGGCTTGGCCGTCTTGGTGATTGACCTTGATCCCCAGGGCAATGCCACGAGCCACCTGAAGACCCGCAAGGGCCGCATGTCGCTGGCCGACGTCCTAGCATCCCCGCTCCCCGAGACATTCGTTGACGCCATCAGCATCTGCGATTGGGATGCCAGCATCGGCGAGGTCGACGTGCTGCCCTCGCATCCCGACATCATCCGCTTCGATGCCTGGAGCCCCGGCCGAAGCACCACCAAGCTGCGTCGGGCCATGAAAGGCGTCGAGGGTTATGACCTCGTACTCATCGACTGCCCGCCGTCCCTGGGCGCGTTGACCCGCGACGCTCTGACGGCCGCGAACAAGGCCCTGATCGTCACCACCCCGTCGTACTTCGGTGCCCAAGGCGTCGAGAAGTCACTCGCCGAGATCACTGAGATTCAAAAGTCCACCAATCCCGAACTCGAGTTCGCCGGAGTGATCATGAATCGCTTCCGTCCGACCGCCGAGGAGCACACCTATCGCCTGAGCGAACTCACCGACATCGTGGGCGCACGCACGATCCTCAAGCCGCTGCTGCCCGAGCGCATGGTGTTCCAGCAGGCGGAAGGCTCAGGCGCGCCAGTGCAGGCAATTCCGGGCGTTGCAGCCAAGGAGGTCGGCGAGATCCTCAACTCATACCTCACCAAGCTGCTGCGTGAGCCGCGCGTCGCTCCTACCGAAACCGCCTGAAGCGAGTCTCGTGGTGCGCGCCGCCCATAAGCACGGACGACTCGATGAGGCAGAGCTCGTCGAACACCTGCACAAGACCTTTATCGACGAGACCAGCGGGCAAGGTGTTTTGGGTGTTGTTTACGCACCAAAACTAGATGCTCTGTTCGTTGCGGTAGCAGGGTACGGAGCGTGGAAGCGCATGGGAGATGGCTGGACGCAACTCAAAGTCTCTGAGTGCACAGACTTAGGTCAGGCACTCATGGGAACAGGTTTTGGTTATGCGCAGACCCGAAGAGCTAAACAAAGTCGGACACTCACGCATGTTCTGCCTGAAGTTCGCGACATTCGTCGTCTTGGTTCTTGTGCAATTGACTTGTGCCTCGTGGCATCCGGTGAGTTGGATGGGTTTTACGAGGAAGGTGTGAACCCGTGGGACCATGCCGCTGGTTCCTTGATGGTGCGTGAGGCTGGAGGGATGGTGTCAGGACTTTTTGGTGCAACTGAATCTGACGCCATGCTTATTGCAGTAACGGGGCACATCCACGAACCGCTTGTGCGCATACTAGAGATGACAGAACAGGAAGGTACCTGATGCCAATCTATGCACTTGGTGACCGCG